>JAIFLT010000209.1 GCA_020048955.1 Flavobacterium sp. | reverse complement strand
TGTTAATGGTTTCTCACGAAGCAGTTTCGATGGAAGATGTAATGGAAGAATTGCAAATATCACGCGGAAATGCTTCTATGAATTTAAGAGCATTAATGGATTGGGGAATTGTTTATAAAGAATACAAAGCTGGTGAAAGACGCGAATATTTTACAGCCGAAAAAGATTTAGATGAATTAGCAGTAAAAATTTCAAGAGAACGTAGTAAACGAGAAATCAAACCTGCTTTGAAAGTTTTAAAAGAAGTTTCTTCCATAACATCAGATAATACTGCAGAAGAAAAACATTTTGTTGATCAAACCACTAAACTATATGATTTTGTTCTAAAAGCAGATAATATGTTAGACAAAATGACCGAATACAAAGACAATTGGTTAGCAAAATTGGTTGTTAAAATAATGAAATAGAGTAAAAAAAATTTAATCAAAACTTTCATTTTTTTCTGAAAGTTTAAAATAATGGATAATTATGAAAACAATTTTAAAAATATCAAAAATAGTCAATGTAATAGCATTGATGTTTTTATTAATTGGTGGATATGGTTTAGCTATAACAGGAGCATTACAAGTTTTAGCTGCAACAATTTATTTTTTCGCTTTTCCAAAAAACAAATTGATTTATGTGTATTTTGGGTTTGTTGCCTTATTTTTTTTAATTTGGGATAGAGATGGTTTTAGTTGGATATTTACAATCCCTTTTTTACTAATTGTTTTTCTTAGTTATATTATTCATTTTCAAAAAAAATAAATTATGAGTTTCTTAACCGCAGAGTGGAATGATTTAGCGATGTTCAACTACGAAATCGATCCAAATATTTTAGAAAATTATGTTCCTAAAGGCACCGAACTCGATTTGTGGAACGACAAATGTTACATCAGCTTAATCGGATTCATGTTTGAAAACGTAAAGGTTTTGGGAATTAAAGTTCCGTTTCATGTGAATTTTGAGGAAGTCAATTTACGATTTTATGTAAAAAGAAATGAAGATGGAATTTGGAAACGAGGTGTTGTTTTCGTTAAAGAAATTGTTCCAAAACACGCTATTACAATTGTCGCTAACACCTTATACAATGAACATTATCAAACTTTGAAAATGCGTCATTCAAGAACTGAAAATGAAACTTCAAAATCTTTTAAATACGAATGGTTTAAAGATGCTAAATGGAATTCAATTGCTATAACAACAGAAAAAAATGCTATTCCAATTGAAATAAATTCAGAGGCCGAATTCATCACAGAACATTATTTTGGTTACACCAATTACAATAAAGATAAATCCATTGAATATGCTGTTTCGCACCCAAGATGGGAACAACTAAAAGTATTTGAATCAAAAATTGATGTCGATTTTGAAAGTATATATGGTAAAGATTTTAAATTTTTACAAGACTTAAAACCAACATCTGAATTTCTAGCATTGGGTTCAAAAATAAAGATTGAAGGTAAAAAAACGATACGATGAAAACATTAGAAAACCAAACCTTATTATATGACGAAGATTGCCCGCTTTGTCTCGTGTATACTTCTGGGTTTATAAAAGCAGGAATGTTAGACAAAAACGGCAAAAAACCGTATTGTCAATTATCTGATGAAGAGCAAAATTTTATTGATGTAAAACGTGCTTCAAACGAAATTGCATTAGTAGATAACGAAAACAAAACCGTCATTTATGGTATTGACAGCTTACTAAAAGTAATCGGATTTTCATTTCCTTGGATGGAAAAAATCGGAAATCTAAAACCGATAAAATTCTTTTTAAAAAAAATATACTCCTTCATTTCTTATAATCGAAAAGTGATTATTCCGAGTAAGATTAAAAAAGAAATCAAGTTACAATGTGTTCCTAATTTTAATTATAAATATCGAATTTTATACATTTTGTTTGCAATAGTTACATCAAGTTTGCTAATAAATAAATTCGATGATAATTTTATATTTTCAAAAACACTATTATTTACTACTGTTTTATTTTTGATTCAAAACATTCTGATATTAAAATTTTCAAGAGAAATTGTAATTAATTATCTAGGTAATTTTGCAACCAGCATTCTGTTAGGATCTTTTCTTTTACTACCAATTATTATTTTAAAATCATTTTTGAATCTTCCAGAAACTATTTATCAAATCTATTTTTATTTTATAATATCAATTACAATTATTGACATAATAAGAAGAATAAAAATCATAAAATTTAATCTAAAATGAACATAATAATCCCAAACTGGCTAATCATCACAAGTGGCATTGGTCAAATATTTACTGCTCTGATTTATCCCTACATTCGTCATCAAGTTTTTGATTGGTATAACGATGTAAAACAACTCAAACCATTAAATCAAGAAATTGCTAAAACCTACGGAAGATATATTCAAGGTTTGAATTTTTCTTTCGGATTAATTGCACTATTATTTACAAATGAATTGAAAGAACAATCAGCTTTGGCTGTGGCTTTAACTGGATTAATTGCTGCCTATTGGGTTGGAAAAGTTGCTACACAAATTGCCTATTACCCAATGTATGACATTCCGAAACGAACCTTATTTAAAGTTGGAAGTTATTTTATGAATACTCTTTTTGTTCTTTTTGCAGTGGTGAATACACTACTTTTTATTTATAATTTAATTGGATATTATAAATTTTAAAACATGGACTGGAGTTATTTATTTAAACATTGGATTGGGACATTAATAATGGCACCTATAATTGCACAAATTATAGATTTATTAATGAATAAAAACAATCAAATATTAAATTTCTATGAATCTTTTCCTTTATTCATATTATTTGGTTTGTTTTTTTCAACTCCTACGTATCTATTATATAGTATTTTGTTTTATTACTTAAAGTATAAAAATATAAAAAATGTTTATGCAAAGATTATTTTAATTTCATTTGCACTTTTAGGTATAATAATTACTTTTTGGTTGATTAGTGGAACTTTAATTTATAATGGAATATTAATATATTGTATTTCATCAATAATAACAGGGACATTTTTTAAAATAAAAACCGAAAAATGACCACAATAAACCTTACAACAAAAATTAAAGCATCTAAACAAGTCATTTTCGACTTATCAAGAAATATTGATGTTCACAAATTATCCACAGCAAAATCTAATGAAACTGCTATTGACGGAGTTACTTCTGGCTTAATCAATAAAGATGAAACCGTTACATGGCGTGGCAAACATTTTGGATTCTATTTAACGCACAAAAGCATCATTTCTGCGATGAATTTTTATGATTATTTTGTAGATGAAATGGTCGAAGGAAAATTCAAATCCTTCAAACACGAGCATTCTTTTATAGAAGAGAACGGATTTGTAATGATGATTGATAAAATTCAGTATCAAACACCTTATGGTATTTTCGGAAAATTATTTGATGTACTTATTCTTAAAAAACATTTAACTAATTTTATTTCTGAACGCAATAAAGTTCTCAAAGAGTTAGCCGAAAACCACCAAAAATAACCACCAAAATACAGGAATACTCTCCACCCAAAAAGAAGCATAATAACGTGAGCGATTTTCATTGGAAAACAACAAAAACAATATCGTTGTTATTGCCAAAGCCGATTTTAAAGCAAAAAATTCTAGTCGAAAATCATTCGATAAAAATTCTAATAACACGAATAATAGCATCAACATAACTCCTACTCTTTTGGTTTTTGCAACGCCTATTTGCTGCGGAACGGTTTTCAAATGCGGATCATCTAATCTTAAATCGATGATTTCAAAAATCAATATCAATACAAAAATCAATATAAATCGTTGTGCTGCAACCAAGAACACATAACTTGTAAAAGGCACATTATTATTAAATATAGGTAAAAACAGTGTCACGCCTACCCAACACAAAGCCACAATGTAAATTTTAAATCCAGCCCAATTTCGAGCATTTTTTTTGTTGGGAAAGAATGGCAAAGTATATAATAATGTTATGGTGAGAAATACAAAACCAATGATTTGTGTAGTTTTTTCTAATTGCAAAAAATAATATCCAGTAGCTATCAAAGATAGAAAACTCAGAAAGGCAATCCCTTTCAATTGAAGTGACATTTGCACTTTTTTTGTTCTTGCTAAAGCATCATATTTTACAAAATTATAACCTACAATGGTTCCGAAAAAAGCGAAATAAGAAGTAGTAAAATCATTAGAAATGCTAAACAAAATTTGCGTCAACTGCACCAAAGCATAAACAGACAAAGCCACATGTATGCTTGAATTGATGTAAAAATCGAAAAATTTTCTAAAAAATAGCATGCTACAAAACTAATCATTATGTTAATAAACCTTGTTTTTAGTTAACAATTTCTCAAAATATTACCCTTTGTTTAACTTAAAAATAAAAGTTTAATAATTACTTTTGTTCCTTAAAATTTGAAATTGTTTCAAATTCTAAACAACACACACAAACTTTATATATAAATTATTTAAATGAAAACAGACTCATTTGCATTACGCCATATAGGTCCACGTGAGAACGACCTACAACATATGTTTAAAACCATTGGAGTAGAAAGTCTTGACCAGTTAATTTATGAAACTGTGCCCGACAATATCCGTCTAAAAAAAGACTTAGATCTTGACGCTCCAATGACTGAATATGAATACCTAACGCACATTCAAGAATTAGGTAACAAAAACAAAGTGTACAAATCATACATTGGTTTGGGTTATCATCCAGCGATTGTTCCTGCTGTGATTCAAAGAAATATTTTTGAAAACCCAGGTTGGTACACTGCTTACACGCCCTACCAAGCTGAAATTGCGCAAGGTCGTTTAGAAGCAATTCTAAATTATCAAACAACGATAATTGAACTAACAGGAATGGAAATTGCTAATGCATCGCTTCTTGATGAAGGAACTGCTGCAGCAGAAGCAATGGCTTTATTATTTGACGTTCGTACACGTGATCAAAAGAAAAATAATGCTAACAAATTCTTCGTTTCTGAAGAAATTTTACCTCAAACATTATCGGTTTTACAAACACGTTCTACTCCAAAAGGAATCGAATTAGTTGTTGGAAATCACGAAACTTTTGATTTTTCTACTGACTTTTTCGGAGCAATTTTACAATATCCAGGAAAATTTGGTCAAGTACATGACTATGCCAATTTTATTGCAAAAGCACACGAAAACGAAATAAAAGTAGCCGTAGCTTCTGATATTTTGTCTTTAGTGAAATTAACTCCTCCAGGAGAAATGGGTGCAGATGTAGTAGTTGGAACTTCACAACGTTTCGGAATCCCGATGGGTTATGGCGGACCACATGCTGCGTTTTTTGCCACTAAAGAAGAACACAAACGTTCGATGCCAGGAAGAAT
>JAIFLT010000026.1 GCA_020048955.1 Flavobacterium sp. | reverse complement strand
TTTTTCATTTGTTTGTTTTATTTTTGAAATAAAAAAAACTCTTGCTTAACAAGAGTTTCGCTATTAATCAAATTTATTTTTCATATAATATTTGCCATCTAAATCGTCAAAGTCATCATCAACCATTGGTTTTGGTTTTGGTTTACTTGCTGCAACTTTTTTCTTCCAAAGCTCAAAATTGTCTTTAGATAATCGTTTACGCATCAATTCGGTAACTTCATTTTCAGTTATTCCAAATTCAGCTTTTAATACTTCAAAAGGTTTCTTTTCCTCTTGAGCCATACTTACAACTCGCTCTAATTGTTCGTTGTCTAGTTCTACTCTCTTACTTTTTTTCATTAGTCGAAAAGCACAATTTTAATGTTAGTTCTTTTTTATCAATCAATTTATATACCAATATTAAGAAAAAAAATAATTACTTTTTTAAATGTTTGTAAAAATTTTATTCTTTTTGAGGTAAACGTGTTGTTTGGAATGGAATTTTTAATAAATTAAATAGTTTATTATTTTCATTTGGATCCATGTGTGTATCAACTCCATAAATGATAGTTTCTCTTTCCATATAGCTAAAAGTGCCAAAAATTCTATCCCAAATAGAGAAGATATTTCCATAATTACTATCAGTATAAGGAAGTTTGTAATGATGATGAATTTTATGCATATCTGGAGAAACTAAGATGTAACTCATGATTTTATCTAGTTTTTTTGGTAAGCAAATGTTGGCATGAGTAAATTGAGTTGCTACAACAGAAAGAGTTTGATACATGAAAACCATCCACATGGGGCTACCAACAATAAGAACTCCTAAAGTTGTAAAAATAAATCGAATGACACTTTCACCTGGATGATGACGATTTCCTGAGGTGGTGTCGATATAAGTATCTGAGTGATGAATTAAATGAAACCGCCACAATAGTTTTATTTTATGTTCTGTAAAGTGTGCTAAATAAGCTCCAATAAAATCCAATAAAAGTAACCCAACAATTGTAAAGATTATCACGTTCATTTTTGGCAACCAGTTTAAAATTCCAAATTCTTTTTCTGTTACATAATCTGCTGTTTTTAGTAAAATAAAAGCTAATGCAAAATTGATTATGATGGTAGTTATTGTAAAAAAGATATTAATTACGGCATGTTGCCATTTGTTATATTGAAATTTAAAAAAAGGAACCGCACTTTCAATCAACCAAAATAGAGCAATTCCACCAGCAAGGATTAATGCTCTGTGTAAAGTGGGAATGCTTTCAAAATAATGTATTATATCATTCATTGTAATTTGATTTTCATCAAAAATAATCAAAAAATTATTTAATAATGCGAAAGGTTAAATTAATTCTTGGTTGTAAAGTTTTGGCAGTCTTCGGAATTTGATGTTTCCAAAAATGTTGTGTTTGCCCTTTCATAAGTAATAGACTTCCATTTTCTAGAGTAATTTTTAGTTTAGCATCACCGATAGTGTTATGTTGTAAGTGAAAACTTCGTTCGGCACCAAAACTTACCGAGGCAATTACTGGATTTCTTCCTAATTCCTTTTCATTATCGGCATGCCAGCCATTACTGTCTTTGCCATCTCTATATAGATTGAGCAATACAGTTGTAAAATTTTCTTTACAGATTTCTTCTATTTCGTTTTTTATAAACATTAATAGTGGATTCCAATGATGCGGTTGCATTATAATATTCGAATAGGAATAGGGTTTTCCTTCGTTTCCAAAAAGACAAGTTAATCTGGGTTGTAGATGTGTTTTGCCAAAAACGGTAATATTGTCTTGCTGCCACGGAATTTCATTTAGCAATTTATCAAAAAGCATTTTAGATTTTTCTGCATCGAAAAAATCAGGATAATACTCAATGGTTGCATTAGGTAAGTCAAAAGTTATTTTTTCGGAGGGAAATAGAGAATTCATTTTTCAAAAATAATAAAAAACGACGATATATTTTTCGCTGTTTCATTTTAAACCAATACTATTTATAAAATGAGTCTAAAAAGGAGATATAAGGAGGCTACTACCAATTAGCACAAAATAAAATTCCAATAAATTGTAATTAATATAGTTTCTATAAGCATTATCTCGATAGCTATGGAGATAAAATTTTAAAATTGATAAGACCGTTTTAAAATTACAATTGGTATAACTTGTTTTGTGGTTACCAAGATTTTGCTCCTAATAAGTGATTAAATGTTTGGCAATAGAAAGATTAATAATGAAATCGCCATTAACAACAAGTTTGCGTAAGCAAACACCAATAAATAAAAGGCGATACCATATATGACCTCTAACAAATAAATTTTACATATATGAAATAAATTATTCTTTTTGACGATAATGCTTCGTTAAATAGTAACTATTTACTCCTAAAATAAAAGTATTGGTTACAATTATTGGCCATGATGTAGTAAGCAAGAAACCATAAATTACAAAAAGGACAGCACCGATTGAATTTATTATTCTAAGTGTGTTAATATTTTTCATTAAAAATGATATCATTAAGATTAATGAAGCCAAATACCCTACCCACTCAGTTAAAGAAATATCAAACATTTTTAGTTATTTTTTATAAAGCGCAAATGTAGTCTTTAGTTATGATTTTAAATGTTGATAAACTACTTTTTTAGAATAATCCTTCTAATTCCTTACTATTTATACCAATTTTAGTAAAATCAAAATTCATTTTTTGTTTTAATAATGATGCGTAAACACTTCTAAAATCAATTTGATGTTTCAAATCGCCATTATCTAAATCAGATAAATTTGGATTTGTTCCTATTATTTTCGATTTGTTGCTTCCTCCAATAATAAACATTGGCGCTGCTGTTCCGTGATCGGTTCCATTGCCATTATCTTTTACTCTTCTTCCAAATTCAGAAAAGACTACAATAGTTACATTTTGAAGTAATTGTGCTTTTTTTAAATCGGTATAAAAACTATAAATAGCATCGTTTAATTCGGTTAATTTTCTTTTGTGAATGTCCAATTGATTGTCGTGGGTGTCAAATCCTCCGAGTGAAGTGTAATATACTTTGGAGTTCAGATTTCCTTTTACTAATCGAGCAATCCATTCTAGATTTTTTGCCAAACCCGTTTTTGGATAATTTATTTCGGCAGTTGATTTTGCCAAAGCATTTTGAATATCATCAGAGCCTTCTGTAACCGAATTGGCAATTTTTCTAACAAAATCTAATTGCGGATTGTCAGATAATTTTATATTTTCTTCTTTATCGGTTCTAATTTTAAATCGGTTTGGATCTTTTACCGTAATTGAATTTGGTTCGACACCTTTTAAAGCTAAATTATCAATAGAATCTATATTAATTCCAGCTGTTGGTTGATGTTCCTTACACTGCAAATCTAGAAAACGACCTAACCAACCTTCATTCAAATACTTGTTAGAATCGGTTGCGGTTTGCCATATTTCTTGACTTCTAAAATGCGAACGAACGGGTTCTGGATAACCAACATTTTGTATGACAGATAAATCGCCATTTTGTTGCATTTGAGCAAAATCTTTCAAAGCTGGATGAAATGCCATGCCTTTGTTTTTTGCAATTACTTCGTTTTTATGGATAGCAATTTTGGTTCGAAGTTCATAATACAACGGGTTTTCATAAGGAATAAAAGTATTCAAACCGTCGTTTCCTCCATTTAACTGAATAAAAACCAAACATTGTTCGCCAATAACCAAATTGTTTTGAGAACCAAAAGCATGTAAAAAATCAGGAAGCAAAAGCATTCCGCCGGTGAAGGTTCCTGTGAGCGATAAAAAGTTTCTTCTGTTCATTATTTTAGCTTTATATCAGTTGGTATTCAGGTGTTTTTGTAATGTAATTGAATAGTCTAAGAACGGCGTAATTGGCATTGGCATCTTTAGCATCAAAATCGTATTTTAATAGATTTTCCATGTCTTTTTGCAAATTTTCATCTACTCTAAAAAGCAGTCTGTTTGACAATTCTGAAATTATCTTTTTGTTGTTTCCGTTTTTATCGAAATCAATGCTAACGTTGATTTTTTCTAATTTAATTTCTAAATCGTCACCTTCTTCAGGGATTTTGTCAAATGTTTTTCTGCTGATATTTCGTCCATTGCATAGCAAATCGCTGGCATTGTTTCTTTGTAAATAAATTTGAGAAGTCAGCCACGAATTTCCGCCATCCCAACCTTTTACATTGGGTTGATTGAATAAATCCATTCCTTGTTGTTTTAAGAAAAAAGCAATCAAAGTAGTGTTCGAATTTGTAATATTTAGTTCGTCTGTGAGTTGAAATAGATAAGTTAATGGGTCTTTTATTTTGCTTCCAGCTGTATCTTTTGCATATTCTTCGGTGAAAATCTTGGTTAAAAGTGGTTGGATTTCAAAATTCATTTTTCTGAAATAATCGCCATAATAAACTACCAAATTTTCTGATGGATTATCATAAATAAACCATTTTAGTATTTTTCTTGTAACGAGATAAGGTGTGTTTTTTTGTTCAAATAGAATGTCAATCAAATCATCTGCTTTAAAATTTCCTTGTTTTCCAAAATAGGTTTTTGTGGAATTATCTTCTAAAAATTTTCTGTAAACGGCGCTTTCTTCGCCAAGATTCAATCCGGCTAATGCTTTTGCACCTTCTTTAATGTCGTTTTCTGTATAATTTCCAATTCCGATGGTAAAAAGTTCCAATAATTCTCTACTTAAATTCTCATTGATTTTATCTTTTCTATTGTCAACATTATCTAAATAGCGCACCATCGCGTTGGATTTTACTATTTTTTTTGTCAATTCTTTAAAGTTCCCAAAGGCATTTTCTCGCAATATCATATTGTGTTGGTAAATCCAATACGTAGATTTTACTTTTTGAGAAGTTGCCACAAAATGGTTGTGCCAAAAGCAAGTCATTTTTTCCCTTAATGGAAATTTTTCAGTAAGAAATTTATCTATCCACCATTTTTTTAATTCAGAAGCATTTCTAATTTGTTTTTTAATCACTTTCTTTTGGTTGTCTGCGGTACCATTTTTAATTGATTGACGAAACTCTTTCAACTCGGCAATAGTTTTTGGTTCTTCATCAAGAAAAGACGGTAGTGTTTTTTCAAAAGTTGTGGCATACGATTGATTTAAGAATTTTTCAAATCCTAATTGTTCTATAAGTTGCGCTTGTTTTCCAGAAAAACCTAGTCGCAGTGACCAAAGAGTGCTTTTGTTCATAACCAATGAATTGAATTATAAATTTAGACTTTATTTAACACAAAAGGTTTAAATATAATTCCAATTATAACGTTGAATAGAAATAAAAATTTGTTTTATGAAATCGCCATTAACAACAAGTTTGCGAATGCAATTGAAAATGCTTCGCCAGTTCGAGCAAGCTCTCGGGTCATCGAACTCCGATGAAAAATAAAAACAATTGTGAGATAAA
>JAIFLT010000210.1 GCA_020048955.1 Flavobacterium sp. | reverse complement strand
AGAAGATGGAAAGAACTTCAAAGAATTGCATATACATATTATGAATATCAAAGGTTGGTTGAGAGGAATTCATCATCATTGTAGCAAAGAACACATGCAAGATTATCTAAATGAATATCACTTTAAATACAATAGAAGGTCAAATATGGGGACAATATTCGATGTGTTAATGAAAAAGACGGTATTTTTTGAATAAAAACCAATAAAATCAATATATAACAAGGGAGGTCTAAACGCCTATACCTAAAAAATTATTTGTTAAATAGATAATTCAATAAAGTTATAAAACTTTAAAAAAATAATTGAGAGATGAAAAAAATCACTATTAATAAATCAGTAAAAAATAAATTTATGGACAAATATACTTTGAAATTATGGTTTTTTTGTGCCATTTATTTCACATTTATCACCCAATTTATAGGGCAAGTACAACAACAGCAGGTTGTTTTTCCTACTCAATCTGTTCACTCAACTGATGGAGTTGGTTGGGCAAGCAATATTGGACATAACTTCATTACTGGTTCTCAATTTTGGGTATATATCAACCCAAATTTAGAAGCTATTGTAGCCAGGAAGAGTTCCGATGGTACCATTACAACAAAGCTGCTCATGCAAAATGTTCAAAATAATGATAACCATGCCGAATTTTCTTTAGGCGTGGATAATGAAGGATATATTCATGTTATTGGCGGACAGCATAATTCAAGCCCTAAATATTATGTAAGCATAAATCCTGATGATATTAGTTCTTTTGAATTCAGAGGCAACAACCTTTCCCTCGGTGGGGTTCAGGGGACGCAAATCACCTACCAATCATTTACACGCAGCAACAAAGGTACCCTGTTTCTAAATTACCGCAACAATGTTAGTGAGGATTTTGTTACTGGTGCCCGTTCCATAGCTTTAGCCCGATACGATACCAAGACAAAAAAATGGACGATGATTGGCGGAAAAAATTATCAAGTTACGAATATAGAATGTCAAACAATTACTGGAGAACAATCGGGCATAACGGCATTTGTGTGGAATAATTCTGGCGTAGGAAATATGAGTCCAACTGGTGGTAATTGTTATTCACTTGCTCATTATCAAGGTTATCAGTTGAAGATCAAGTTTGATCAAAATAATGGAATGCATGTCACTTACAATATGGCGGATAGTATTAATCCAGCCACGGGTCAAGATGTATCTAAATTTATGACTCACGTGTTTTATGCCTATTCTCCCGATGAAGGTAATACATGGTTCAAGGCTAATGGAAACCAAATAACGACTTTCCCCATTACTAAAAACACAGGCGATTTGGTCCACCAGCGTATACCTACGGGTTATGTTTATCCTGCGACTACTTCTAGTTATACAATGCCGAATTCAAATTCTATAATTTTAGATAAAGATGGTATTCCTATAATAGTACAATTTGATTACATTGCAAATAGTACGCTTATGTTCAAATGGAGTGGAACAAGTTGGGAAAATCAGACTTCCTTAACCAATCGAAGTGAACGCTTTTATACGGATTTGTCAAAAAAAATAATATATAATTTTGGTTCCGGCAGCCAGTTCCAAATGAGCTATGACAACATGGCTACATTTGTAAATAATGTAACCCAAATTAATCCTGCCACTTGGTATGTAGTAGTGGATGATTATTATTTAACGAAGACAGGCAATGTCAAGTATTATGCCCGTAATGACAATTTGAACAATGCTACTATTATGAATATGGTCGTTTCTTATCCTCCCGATGTCTTAGCACCTTTAGCGCCTGCTGGATTATTCAGTTCCGAAATAGCGCAGAATAGAATTACATTAAATTGGACACTTTCACCCGAATTAGATGTTTGCCGCTATGATGTTTTCAATAATGAAACCCTTGTCGGTAGTACTGCTAATGGTTATTATAGTATCAGTGGATTAAGCCCATCAACTTCTTATTCTTTAACAGTAAGAGCGGTGGATGGATATGGAAATGTCTCACCCATTTCATCGGCTTTAACGGTATCTACTTCAGGCACAGATACACAACTTCCGGTCTTTCCTTCTGGTCTTTCAGCTAATGAAGTTACTGATTCGTCCTTTAAATTAAATTGGAATGCTGCTACAGATAATGTTATTGTTGTTTCTTATGAAATTTATAAGAATGGCGAATTTCTCGCAAGCACCGGTTATACTTCGTACCATGTAAATGCACTTTCAGCCTACACCACCTATGGTATGAGCGTTAGAGCAAAAGATGCCGCTGGTAATTTAAGCTCTCCCATTGTACTGAATGTAAAGACGTATGGCAGTGGTTTAGTTATTTACGAACCGTATAACTACACTGTGGGTACAACTGCCAATGACCCAGATGGAGCTATTAACGGTGGTGCTAGCCTTCCCGCTACCAATCCTAGTGGAAATCCAACTGGTACGCACACAGGGCTTCGTAATTTATATGGAGCAGAATCATTAGTAGTGCAAGGGTTAACTTATATGAATCTGGCCACGAGCGGGGGGGCTCACAATATTACCAATGTTAATTGGGGTGATAGTGTGTTTACTTACAGAAATATGACAACAGATCCGTTTATATCAAATAGGGTGTCTGCAAATGGTAACTTTGGTGTAGATGGACAATCACTTTATTTCTCTTTTATTGCGAAAACAAGTAGTGCAACGCCTGCTGCTTTTAGGTTCAATTTGGGTGGATCAAGAAATGTGTTTGTACAAAATACGGCAGATCGCTGGTCACTCAGTGACAACGATGCTGCTGCCGTTGCTTCTACGGGAGTTTTTGTTGTTAATACACCAACACTGTTAGTAGTAAAAATAGATTTTAATGCAGGAGCTGCTGATGTTGTGAGTTTGTATCAAAATCCACCCATTGATGGGACATTAGGCAGTCCAGTAGCCGCACTCACAGTAGGTGCTGATTTCACAATTAGTAATTTTAACACAAGACCTAGTGTAGCTAATGCTATGACAATGGACGAGTTCCGTATGGGATTAAGTTATGCTGCTGTAACTCCATCAGCCGTGGTAAACGCTGATACAGAGCGACCTACCGTACCAACAGATTTATCATCAGCTAGTGTTACCGCAACCTCAGCTACTATAAATTGGTTAGCATCTACAGATAATGTTGGCGTAAGTTCATATGATATTTTCCAAAACGGCATATTGATAGGCAATAGCACTACAACATCATACAGTGTAACAGGGCTTAGTTCTGGAATTACTTATTCATTTACGGTTTTGGCAAAAGATGCAGTAGGAAATTTATCTGATCAAAGTTCTGTTTTATCTGTAACTACATTAAATGCTCCCCCAGTCCTTACCAAGACATGGAATGGCAGTTGGTCTCCCTCTGCACCCAATATAAATGATTATGCCATTATAAATGCTGCATATACGGGTAATTTATCTTGTTATAGTTTGGTATTAAATGCAGACATTACACTTAATAATGGTCAGTATGTAGATGTTATAGGCAATATAACAGGAACAGGAAAAATAAAGATGAGTAGTGAGGCCAGCCTCAAGCAACACATAAACGGAGCCAGTGCACCCAACATAGAGTTGACCAAAAAGACCCGAGCAGCAATGCGAAGATTTGATTATATTTATTGGGGTACCCCTATTGCTGGTGATTTCTTTTCTCAGTTAGCAGCAGCCAAAGCTAGTACAGCAAGTTTAGCAAATGCCTTTGACTTAAAATATAGGTATGCTACAGGTCCAGGAGGAGGTTGGCAACTTTTAACAGCTATTGAAACTGGAAAAGGATTTATAGCACGTATAAAATCTCAAGCTCCTTTCACTAATCCTACCAATACCGATTATATTACTATGAAATTTACAGGTGTTGCAAACAATGGTAACATTACAGTTCCCATAACGAATAATCCTTCTTTCCCCAATGGAGGTACTAGTCATGTCTTGTTGGCCAATCCTTATCCTTCAGCCATAGATGCCAATTTGTTTTTGCAAGAAAATCCTGCTATTGATGGGGTAGTTTATGTATGGACATCGGCTACATCCAATTCAGGTTCACAAGACTACAAACAAGCCGATTATATAGCCTATACACTGGCAGGAGCAGTAGTTCCATCATCTGGTATTGCTACCACATTTAATGGTAAAATAGCCTCAGGACAAGGATTTAAAGTCAAAGCATTAGGCACAGGCAATGTAACTTTTACCAATTCCATGCGATTGCTAGACAACAATAACCAGTTTTATAAACAAAACACGACCAATAGTCAGCTCTCAGTAGATCGTTTTAAACTTAATATGACAGGCGACAATGGTGTTTTTAGTCAAATATTAGTGGTCTATATGCCAGAGGCTAGTTATGACTATGACCGTATGTATGATGCAGGAAGAAACTCTGTAAGCACAGCCCAGTTGTATAGTATTTTTGAGCAAGACGGCAGAAAATTGGCTATAAATGCGAGACCCAATTTTGTAGTTACAGATGTAGTGCCATTAGGGATATCAAAAAATAACAGCAATCTGGAAACCTTTACAATAGAATTGGCAGATTTAGAAGGAATATTTTCAGGTAATAGTGATATTTCAATTTACCTTCATGATAAAGAATTGAATGTTTTTCATAATCTTAATTTAGCCCCTTATCAATTTACTACAAATACTAATTTACAGAATAGTCGGTTTAATTTAATTTATCAGAAAAACAGTATAAGTGTATTTAATGGTAGTAAATACATTAGTTTTATCAAAAACAATGTTTTTACAGCAAGTGACACAGAGTTAATCAACACAATTTCAATTTATGATCTTACAGGTAGATTAATTCAAACGCATCAGGTACATGGAAGAGAAATTAGTAAACCATTCCACCATTCTAAAGGAGTATATATTGCACAGTTTACAATGAAAGATGGAATTGTTTATTCTCAAAAATTAATCAATAATTAAAAAACACACCATTTTTTTTATAGAAAAGTGTTCAGGGAAACTGGGCACTTTTTTTGTAACATTAGTTACTTTAAGTTTCTTTTTTGTTGCATAAATTTGCAAAATGAAATATCTTGTTATTTTATTGTGCTTCTATTTTAATGCTTTAACTATACTTCCATCGGTTAAAGCAATCAAAATGCAATTGACTCAAAAAGAACAAGTTTCATGCCATAAATCCAACTCTGGTTGCGAACCAAGTAAAGGTTGTGAAAAAGAAAAATGTCTCTTAAGTTATAGCTTAAATAGTCCCACATTTTTAGTGTTTACTTCCACTTATTCTTTTGTAAATAACATAATTTTTATTCACAAAAAAGAAAATATTTTATATCACAAAAACTTCATTTCTAATTATAATGTAACTATTTGGCAGCCGCCAGAGTCGTTTTTATTGTCTTAAATCAATGTAATTTAATGAATTACAACAAATCAATTTAAAAATTTAAAACATAAAAAAATGAAAAAAATAGTTTCAATAGTAGCAATAGTAGCTTT
>JAIFLT010000192.1 GCA_020048955.1 Flavobacterium sp. | reverse complement strand
CTAAAATATGGCTTTCTTCACCTCACATGGGTGGAGCAGAATTAAAGTATATTCACGAAGCTTTCGATTCTAATTGGGTAGCACCATTAGGACCTAATGTAACGGGTTTTGAACAAGATTTAGAAAATTATATTGGAAACAATGCCTTTGTTGGTGCATTAAGTTCAGGAACTGCGGCACTTCATTTGGGGTTAATTTTACTAGACGTAAAAGCAGGAGATGAAGTGATTTGTCAGAGTATGACTTTTTCAGCTTCTGCCAATCCAATAGTATATCAAGGAGCGACACCAATTTTTATTGATAGCGAGCTAGACACTTGGAATTTGTGTCCCAACGCACTTGAAGAGGCCATAAAAGATAGAATTTCTAAAGGCAAAAAACCCAAAGCTATTATTGCTGTTCATTTGTATGGAATGCCCTATAAGATTGAAGAGGTTAGAAGTATTGCCAATCAATATGAAATTCCTATTCTTGAGGATAGTGCAGAGGCTCTAGGAAGTTCATACAAGGGTCAAAAATGTGGCACTTTTGGCGATATTAGTGTGTTGTCCTTTAATGGAAATAAGATAATTACAACATCAGGAGGTGGTGCCATAGTTACCAAAAATATAGAATTGAAAAATAAAGCTATTTTTTTAGCTACACAAGCAAGAGACAATGCACCCCATTATCAGCATAGTGAAATAGGGTATAACTACAGAATGAGTAATATATGTGCCGGAATTGGTAGAGGTCAAATGGAAATTTTAGATACTCATGTTGCTAAGCGAAGAGCAATGCATGATTTTTACAAGAATATTTTTAAAGAAAACAAAGCCATTACCGTTTTTTCAGAGCCCAATGAAAATTATTTTTCTAATCATTGGTTGTCTTCTATTGTCATAAATCCTGTATTAAATAGTGGTAAAACTAGAGAAGATTTACGCCTTTTATTAGAAACAGAAAAAATTGAAAGTCGTCCATTATGGAAACCAATGCATCTGCAGCCTGTTTTTAAAGATGCTCCTTATTATGGAGGTACTGTTTCAGAAAATTTATTTACAAATGGTCTTTGTCTACCTTCAGGGTCTAATTTGACTGAAGAAGAAAAAGAACGTATAAAAAATGTTATAAATATATTTTAAGTATTTTTTAAGAACTTATTTTTCTTATTTTTGTAATAAATTAAAATAAGTATCCATTGAGAAACAATACCCCAATAAAAATATTCACAGATTTTTTTAAAATATTTTCTGAAATCAATTTTAGATTTAGCTTTGAAAATTTGAGTTATTTACCTCGATGGCTTATACTATTGATTGATGTTTTTATTGTTTTTTTATCAGGTGTTGTTACTTATTTTCTCTTTCAAGGGCTTAGATTAAATTATATTCCAAAAGAGTACCTTGCTATTGGTATCGTTTTAAACCTTTTTGTTAATATTTTTTTCTTTTGGATTTTCAGAACTTATTCTGGAATTATTAGACACTCTTCCTACATTGATGCTCTAAAGTTGTTTTTTTCTCAGTTTGCTACATTTGTAGTGTTGTTGCTGCTTAACTTTTTTGTTTTACTATTAGATAAACCAAAGTTGTATCTTACCACTGGAATTTTTATCAATACGGTTTTATCGTTTAGCTTTTTGTTTGTTTTTCGAATGATTGTAAAGCAAACTTTTGAATTGTTATTTAAGGATGCAAATTCAGAAAAAAAAATAGCAGCCATTATTTATGGCTCAGATGCAAATGCCTCTGCAGTAGCCTCTGCTTTGAAAGCGGAATCACCAGGACGTTTTAAACTTGTTGGATTTATTGATAAAAATAATCAGAATTCAACTAAAAGGATTTTAGACCTTCCTATTTTTCAAATAAAGAAAAGCATTCCTGTTTTAATGCGTTCTAAAAAAGTGGAGGGTTTAATTATTTCAGATAAAAGTCTTACCAAAGAGGAGCGTTCAACCATTGTTGATGAATGTATAGAATATGGATTTAAAGTATACACGCTTCCTGTAGTTTCTGATTGGGATGATGAAAAAGAAATCTCTAAAAACATTAAGAATTTTGAAATTCATGACTTATTAGAACGCAAACCAATAGTATTGAATACCGATAGTATTTCGTCTAAACTTAAAGGCAAATCGATTATGGTAACTGGTGCTGCAGGCTCTATTGGCAGTGAAATAGTTCGTCAAGTATTGCATTTTAATCCAAAGAAAATTATTTTGTTGGATCAAGCAGAAACCCCACTTCATTCTTTATCGTTAGAAATAATAGGATTAGGTTTGTCGGTTGAGGTGTATAATGTCATTGCAGATGTTAGGGATTATGCTGTAATAGAAAAATTATTTCTAGCCTATCAACCCAATGTGGTTTATCATGCAGCTGCATACAAGCATGTTCCAATGATGGAAGAAAATCCATCTCAGGCTATTTTCACTAATGTATTGGGAACGAAAAATGTTGCTGATTTGTCTAATAAATATCAGGTAGAGCGTTTTGTAATGATTTCTACCGACAAAGCCGTAAACCCAAGTAGCATTATGGGTGCCAGTAAACGAATCGCAGAAATGTATGTTCAATCGAAACACTTTAAATACTTGAAAAACAATTCCGAACGTTACACTAAATTTATTACTACTAGGTTCGGAAATGTTTTGGGTTCAAATGGTTCTGTAGTTCCATTATTTACAAAACAAATTCAAGAGGGAGGTCCAATTACCATAACCCATCCTGAAATTATAAGATATTTTATGACCATTCCAGAAGCTTGTCAGTTGGTCTTGGAAGCCTGTTCTATGGGTAATGGAGGTGAAATTTATATCTTTGATATGGGCAAACCTGTAAAAATTATTGATTTGGCTAAAAAAATGATTCGTTTGGCAGGTTACCAACCAGAAAAGGATATAAAAATAAAAATAGTTGGATTACGACCAGGAGAAAAATTATTTGAAGAATTATTGAATGATTCTGCTCAAAACTTGACAACACATAATGAAAAGATAACTATTGCTGTTGAGGTGTGTGATGACTTTGAGATTGTTAATCAACAAGTTGAAGAGTTGATAAGTATAGCTTTAGCAGGTAACTCCGATTTGATTGCGGCAAAAATGAAAAATATAGTGCCAGAATATAAAAGCATGAATTCAGTGTTTCAAACTCTAGATATTGAAGTTAAAGACTCTTATGTTTATACTAAATAGTCTATAAATTAAATGGTTTTTATATATTTGTAATCAATTAATTATATTTCATTCAAATGAAAAACTATTTTCTCTACATTTCTCTAGTTTTTATTTTTCTTCTTTCTTCTTGCGTGTCAAAAAAGAAGTTTGTATACCTTCAAGGTTCACAAGAGTTTAATGAAATTTCTGCCAACTATGAACCTATTATTCAAAGTGATGATATTCTATCGATTGTAGTATCTACACTTGAAGTTGAAGCCTCTGCTCCATTTAATTCTACCAGTTATTTAGTTGATAATGAAGGTAAAATTGATTTTCCAGTACTAGGAACCATTCAGGTTTCTGGGTATTCAATAAAAGAGTTAAAGAATTTATTAAAACAAAAGCTAGCCGTACATCTTATTGATCCTGTAATAAATATTAGAGTGTTAAATTTTAAGGTAACGGTATTAGGAGATGTAGCCAATCCAGGACTTAAGTTGTTCAATAATCATAGGGTTACCTTATTTGATGCTATTGGAGCCTCTGGTGATTTAACTGTTTATGGAAAAAGATATAATATTTTAATTATTAGAGACAATCAAGGATTAAAGACATTTAATCGAGTAGATATCACTAAAGCCGATTTTGTAAACTCTCCGTTTTATTATCTTGACCAAAATGATTTGGTTTATGTAGAACAAAGGAAAGCTAAAATTGACACTTCTGCTTTGCCAAATTTACCTCTATACACCTCTATTTTCAGTTTATTGTTAACTATTACTTTATTAGTAACTAAATAATAATTATGCAGCATTTATTGTCTCAAGAATCGAATTCAGTTACACCAAATGAAATTAATATTAAAGATCAAATCTTTAATTATCTTCAATATTGGAAGTGGTTTGTAGTAAGTATTTTTTTACTACTTTCATTAACCTATGTATATCTAAGGTATTATGTTGTAGAGTATGGAGCAGCTTCATCCATCTTAATTAAAGATGAGAAGAAAGGTGGTACCAGTGAATTCTCAGCTTTTAGTGATTTAAATATCTTTTCAGGTAAGAACAATGTAGATAATGAGATTTTTATTTTAAAATCGAGACAACTGTCTCAAGATGTTGTTAAAAAGAGGGATTTAGACATCTCTTATTTTAGTGAAGGAAGAGTCGTATTTAAAGAACTTTATAATGATTCTCCAATAAAAGTTATTTTCACTGATAAAAAAGACGATTACTATGAAAATTCACTAAGCTTTGTTGTAAGAGTTTTGTCAAATAAGCAATTTGAATTATTAGATGCCGAAAAGAAGAACGCTAAGCGCTATAAATTTGGACAAAAAGTGCCTTCTATTTTAGGGAATTTTATTGTCACGTTGAATACTTATCCAATGCCAGAGAATATTGTTGATATTATTGTTACAAAATCTTCTTTAGAAGCAAGATCCAACGGTTTTAGAGGAAAACTATCTGTATTTTCTGTTGATAAAACTAATGTTATTAATTTGTCTATAACAGATCAAATCCCAAATAGAGGTGTTGATTTTTTAAATGCTTTGGTACAACAGTACAACGAGGATGCTGTTAGAGATAGAAATCAAGTTGCTGAGTTTACTAAAGAATTTATAAATAATCGATTGAATATCATCTCCAAAGAATTAGGTGGTGTAGAAGGTAAAGCCGAGCAATTTAAAAAAGAGAAAGGATTAGTAAGTTTAGAGTCTGATGCTGGATTGAGTATTGGGGGTGTAGTAGATTACAGCAAATCAATTCTAATATTAGAAACAGACTTAAAAGTAAGAGATTTTCTTTTGGATGAAATTAGAAAAACTAAAAAAGACGCATTGTTACCTACTAATGTTGTTGCTGCAACAGAAACTTCAACAGCCTATATTACAGAATATAATGCTCTTGTTTTAGAAAAAAGAAGATTGTTAAATAGTAGTGCTACCGAATCAAATCCTAAAGTTGAAAATATCAGTTTGAAGATGTCGGAGTTGCGAGATAATATCGTTCAAAGTCTATTGAGTAAAAAGAATGATTTAGAAATACAGAAAAGAGATTTATTGCGAGAGCGGTCTCTTTATGATGGAAAAGTATATCAAGTTCCTACCAATGATCGTAAATATAATGATATAGCTAGACAACAAAATATAAAGCAATCATTGTATTTGTATCTTTTACAAAAACGAGAAGAAACAGAAATTTCACTTGCTGTAACTTCTGCAAAAGCAAAAGTTATTGATAATGCTTATTTAACAGGACCAATTTCACTAAAAAAACCAATTTTTTATATTGGAGCCTTCGTTTTGGGGTTATTGATTCCATTTGGAGTGTTGTTATTAATTAATTTATTTGATACCAAAATTAAGTACCGTCAAGATATTGAAGGTAAAGTTTCTATTCCATTTTTGGGTGATTTGCCAAAATCAGAGTCTAACGATGAGATTATCCAATCTAATAGCAGAACTAGTTCGGCAGAAGCAATCAGAATGATTCGAACTAACTTAGAGTTTATGCTTGCCCATGTTCCTGAAAATGTATGTAAAACTATTTTTGTAACATCTTCATTACCAAAAGAGGGCAAGACATTTTGCGCCATTAATTTAGCAACTACAATAGCTTTATCTGGAAAAAAAGTACTTATAATAGGTTTAGATATTAGAAATCCTAAATTAGATCAGTACATTGAATTGCCACAAAAAGGAATGACCAATTACTTGACTAAAGATAATGAAGCAATTAATGAATATATAGTCAAAGTAAAAGGATTTTCTAATTTTCACGCATTATCATCGGGAGTTATTCCTCCTAATCCTGTAGAGCTGTTAATGAATAATAAGTTAACTTTATTGTTTGATGAACTAAAAAAACAATATGACTATATAGTTGTTGATACTGCTCCAGTTAGCGTTGTTGCTGATACTCTCTTGATTGCTAAAAATGCCGATTGTTTTGTCTATGTTATGCGTGCTAATTATTTAGATAAACGAATGTTGAAGTTTGCAGAATCACTTTATAAAGACAATAAACTTCCTAATATGTCAATTATACTTAATGCTACAGAGCCTAAAAATACTTATGGCTATGGCTACGGCTATGGCTATGGAGTTGAAGAAGAAAAATTGACTTTTATCCAAAGTATAAAAGCTTTTTTTAATAAAAAAGTAAACAAATAATTACTTAAAGAAACTATTGTTTTGAAAGGTCTCTTTTAAAGAATCGAGGTTTTTCAGAACAATTTTTTTTTGGAAGGAGTCAATATGTTTCCTGTGATGTACATCAGATCCTACAAAATCAATCATATTATTTTTTAATAAATAATCGGCTGTTTTAGCTACCATTGTACCGTAATAGCCTACAGAGGAAAGAAGATTCATTTGAAATTTGCAACCTGCGTGTTTCAATTTTTTATATTCCTGAAGGTTGTTATGATAAAAATTATACCGTTCTGGATGGGCTAAAACAGGGATGTAACCGGCTACTTGTAAATCAAATATAATGTTGTATAGTTGTAATGGTGCGATAATGTAGGACATTTCAACCAAAACATAATTATCTTTAAGCGTTAGTAATTTTTCTTCTTGAAATAGTTTTCTAAACTTATCGTCAAGCAGGTACTCTGCAGCAACTTTAAATGAATTGTCAATTTTATTTTCCTTGAGATGATGGACTGTTGTAGAATGATTTTCTTCAATTTTAGTTTTGGTATTTTCCCAAACGTGTTCCATTACATGTGGCGTAGTAATAAAATTACAAAAGCCTAACTTTTTTAATTCGCTTATAAGCATCAAGGTGTCTTCAATATTTTTTGAGCCATCATCAATTGCAGGCAACAAATGCGAATGAATATCGGTATAATCATTTGGGATTATATCTCTTAGAAAACTGGATTTTTTATTAAAGAAAAACAATGTTTATTATAATTTTTTACAAAGTAACAAATATTAATTAAAACAACAGTATTGCTCTGTATAATTATGTTAAATTACTATATTTGTTTTTTTAAACAGAGGTCAAATTACCCAATTTCTATAAAAATTTTCTAAAGAGCTAAATGAAAGATAATCAGGAATCACAAAATTGGGATTTAATTATTAAAGGACATTCTTCACTCTTCGATTTGAATTTCAGTGATTTGTGGAGGTATAGAGACTTACTAGCTATGTTTGTAAAAAGAGATTTTGTAAGCTTTTATAAACAAACTGTTTTGGGACCATTATGGTTTTTTATTCAACCTATATTTACAACAATTGTATTTTCTTTCGTTTTTGGAAACTTAGCAGGAATTAGTTCAGATGGTTTGCCAAAATATCTATTTTACTTAACTGGAATCACCTCATGGAATTATTTTTCTGATTGTTTAACCAAAACCAGCACTGTATTTAGAGATAATGCCAATATTTTTGGAAAAGTATATTTTCCAAGATTGATAATGCCAATAAGTATTGTAGTAAGTAATTTGGTGCGTTTTGGAGTGCAGTTATTACTTTTGATTTGCATGATGATTTACTTTTACTTTTTTCCACAGGATGGAAGCTTTGAGGTAACTACTGTAATTTTCCTTTTCCCTCTATTAGTGCTTTTAATGGCGCTTCTGGGTTTAGGTATAGGATTGATAATCACAGCAATGACAACAAAATACAGAGATTTAACATTTTTAGTCACTTTTGGTGTTCAGTTGTTAATGTATGCCACAACTGTAATTTATCCATTAAGTTACGCTAAACAAAAGGGGTACAGCACTATAGTTGAACTAAATCCTATGACAGGAATAATTGAAGCTTTTCGATATGCTTTTTTAGGAAAAGGTGAGTTTACCCTAGGGAGCATAGGATATTCAATTTTGGTAACTTTAATCATATTATTCTTTGGAATCATTATTTTTAATAAAACCGAAAAAAATTTCGTTGATACAATATAATGGCAGAAACAATAATAAAAGTTGAAGATTTATCTAAAGCCTACCAAATTGGTCAGATTGGCTCAAGAACGCTTTCCAAAGATATAGATCGTTTTTGGCAAACAAAAATTTTAGGTAAAGAAGATCCGTTTCTTAAAATTGGTGAAACCAATGATAGAAGTGTCAAAGGGACTAGTACTATTGTATGGTCTTTAAAAGATATCAATTTTGAAGTAAATCAAGGTGATGCTGTTGGAATAATAGGAAAAAACGGAGCCGGAAAAAGCACATTGTTAAAACTACTTTCAAGAGTTACAAGTCCTACAACAGGACAAATTAAAGTAAAAGGCAGAATTGCAAGTTTGCTTGAAGTAGGAACAGGTTTTCATCCCGAACTCTCTGGTAGAGAAAATATCTATTTAAACGGAGCAATTCTAGGCATGCGCAAAAAAGAAATCACTAGAAAATTAGACGAAATTATCGATTTTTCAGGAGTTGATAGATATATAGATACACCAGTAAAGCGATATTCCTCCGGAATGTATGTGCGTTTAGCCTTTGCTGTAGCTGCTCATCTGGAGAGTGAAATCCTAATCGTTGACGAAGTTTTAGCAGTTGGTGATGCTGAGTTTCAAAAGAAATGCCTTGGTAAAATGGGCGATATTTCTAAAGGTGAAGGAAGAACAGTTTTATTTGTAAGCCACAACATGGCAGCAGTTAAAAGTTTGTGTAATACGGGTATTTTGTTAGAAAATGGTATGCTAAAGCACTCAGGAAAAGTAAATGATTTGGTTGAATTTTACCTTAATCATTCTTCTAAAAATGCAAGTTCAAAATATTTTCGTAATAAAGATTCAAAAAAAATAAATGATATTTTTTCGGTTCAAATACTTGATGATAAGGCATTTATTTCACATAAACAATCCGTTAAAATTGAAGTTAAATTTAGTACTCCAATTGAAAACTGTAATGTAGGAATAGCGCTTTTAAATTATAATAAAACAAAAATTTTTACAACGGTTCATAAAATTGAAAAGCCAACCACTGGTTTAATTTGCGAAATACCTTCAGGATTGTTGTTAAAAGGATCTTATAGTTTAGATGTTGCCACCTTTAATGAAGTTATCTACGATTATCTGAATGATATTTGTTTCTTTCAAGTAGAAGATGTAGAAAATGATTATAAAATATATTCTGGAAATATTGGAGATATCAAAATTGATTGTAAATGGTTAGAAAGTTAAAAAGATGGATAAAAAAAATAACACAAAGAAAAGTAAATTCATTATTTATTCATCCTTCTGTTAAAATTTATCCTAATGTAGTTTTAAATTCAGAATATGGAGGCACCATAACGATTGGTGAAAAATCAGAGTTGTTATATGGTGTCATTTTGATGACCTATGGCGGTACTATTAAAATAGGAAATAAATGTTCAATCAATCCATATACAGTTTTATACGGGCATGGAAATCTAACAATAGGAAATAACGTTTTAATTGCTGGACACACTTTGATAATTCCTGCAAATCACAATTTTACTGATAAAAATAAAACTATCAATATGCAAGGTTTAACAATGAAAGGGATTACTATTGAAGACGATGTTTGGATTGGTTCTGGCTGTAGAATATTAGATGGTGTAACAATTGGAAAAGGCGCTATAGTTGCAGCTGGAGCTGTTGTTAATAAAAATGTAGAATGCTACTCCATTGTTGGGGGTGTGCCTGCAAAGTTTATAAAGAATAGATAATACATTGTTTTTATGAAATTGAAAAAACTTCGAAAAATTTTTAGAATTCTTTTTCCAAAAAAATATACAGATACCGAGGCTTTTGAACTTAATTTGTGTCAAAATCACTTAATTGCAAACTATTCTAAAGAAGAAGATGTATATAAAGTCAAACTAATAGATGGAAATCAACTTTTTCTTAGAGATTATAATTACAGTGATTATGATGTTTTTAAACAAATTTTCAATTATAAAGAGTATCAAATAATTCTTGATTTGTTTAAATTAAATGCGGTGTTTTCAAATCAAAAAATTATTATCGATGCAGGCGCAAATATAGGTTTAACAACACTTTTTTTTGCTAATTCTCTTTTAGATTATAAAATTTTTTCAATTGAACCATCCTCCGATAATTTTAAAATGTGTGAGAAAAATATACAAAACAGTAACGTGAAATTGTATGAGAGAGCATTAAGTGAAAAAGAAAATATGCGATATTCAGTTGAACGTGATTTTAGAGATAAAAAAGATTGGTCTATAACAACTAAAAGGGATGTTGCTGGAGGTGTAATCGGAATATCTATATCAGAGATAATCAAAGATAATGCACTTAAATACATCTCATTATTAAAAATTGATATTGAAGGAGCAGAAAGGTTTATCTTTAATAAGGAAAATAATTTATCATATCTCAAAATTACTCAAATTGTAACGTTAGAAATTCATGACGAATTTAATATCAGAAATTCTATAGAAAATATACTAGTCGAAAATAATTTTTTATTATTTAATTCCGGTGAATTGACAATTGGAATAAATAAATGTTTTTTAAGTCAATAAAAAAATCATTATTCAAAAAATATAAATAATTGTAAAGTAAAAAATATTAATTTTGGGATATAACTTTTCTATAGTTGTTTGTTGTTATAATAGCTCAAAAAGATTGCCAAAAACTATTGAGGCAATTTCATTATTGAAGTTGAATGATAATTTTAAAATTGAATTAATTATTGTTGATAATTCATCAATCGATAATACATTTAAAATTGCTAATGATTTATTAGCAGTTTACTGTAAAAATATTGATTATAAAGTTGTTATAGAAAAAACAAGAGGTCTATCAAATGCCAGAAAAAGAGGTGTTTTTGAAAGCAAATATGAATACCTACTGTTTTGTGATGATGATAACTGGTTAGATGAAAATTACCTTATAATTGCTCATGATATTTTGATTAATTTTCCTTCAATTGGAATGTTAGGCGGTAAAGGAATCGAAGTACCAGAAATAGATCCACCAAGTTGGTTCGGTGACTATAAATATTATTATGCAATAGGTAAACAATGTTCTTTCGAGAATGATATTTCTAGAATAAAAGGCTATGTTTATGGTGCTGGAGCAATTATAGATAAAAAGTTATTATTAAAAGTTTATGAAACTGGTTTTGATCATGTTTTAAAAGATAGAACAGGCGAAAAAAAAATTACTGGAGGTGGTGATAATGAAATTGGATATGCAATTGTTTTACTAGGATATAAAATCTATTATTCTTCAAAATTAGTTTTTAAACATTTTATTCCAAAAGAAAGACTCACCGAAAGTTATATTAGTAAACTTTTAGTTGGACAAGTTTATACTATTAGAGCAGTAAAGACATACGAAGATTATTTATTTAAGAATAAAATAGAATATAAAAAACTTAATATTAAGGATAATTTTATTAAAAATTGTAAAAAAATTATAAAACTTCAGTACAAGTTTTTTTTCGGTAAGATTGATCTATTTAACTATAAATTAAATAATTTAATTGCCATTAATAACATCAAATATTTTCTTTTTTTTAAAAAAAATGATTTTGAAATATATAAAAATGTAAAATCAAATATTGAATTACTTGAGAAAAATAAAAATAAGTCTCATTAAAAAAATGGCATTTTAAAATTTTTATTATGGTTAATGACAATATATTGCTAATCGGTATTAATTGCAAGATTAGGATAAAGAACAGATTTTATTAGGACTAATTACTAAATTACTACAAAATCAATAATAAAGTACACTTTTTAAGATTTATTGATCATTTCAAACCGATTATTAATGCATAATTTTTTATAAAGCAAAATGAAAACTATTGTTTCGATAATTGTACCATGTTATAATCAAGCTATGTATTTAGATGAATGTTTGCTTTCAGTATGGAATCAAACTTTTTCAGACTGGGAATGTATTATTGTGAACGATGGAAGCCAAGATAATACAGCACTAGTTGCAGAAGAGTGGGTTATAAAAGACAGCAGATTTAAATATCTTTACATTGAAAATTCAGGGGTTAGTGTCGCAAGAAACTATGGCATTCAGACCGCATCTGGGGAATATATTTTACCATTAGATGCCGATGATAAAATTGCCAAAGAATATATTGAATTAGCAATAAATAAATTTATTGAGGACAACGAAATAAAACTAGTTTATTGTAATGCAAAGAAGTTTGGTGATGTAAATGAAGAATGGAAATTAAAAGATTTTTCTATACAAGAATTAGCCAGCGATAATATAATATTTTGCTCAGCATTATATAGAAAACATGATTGGGAAAGAATAGGAGGGTATGATGTCAACATGATTATGGGTATAGAAGATTGGGAGTTTTGGATTGCTTTATTAAAAAATAACGAAAAGGTATATAAATTAGATATTTTTGGTTTTTATTATCGAATAAAACAAAGCTCACGTCAAAAAAATTTGAATAAAAAGGATAAACAAGATTTAATAAATTATCTAAATATAAAACATGCGGATTTTTTTGTTAAACATTTTGGAACATTTAGTGAATTAGCATTTCAAAACGTTCAGTTAAAAAGGCGAGATTATACAAAATTAAAAAGTAAAAAAGAAGCAATAAAAGTAGTGATGCATGCATTTTTTGGAGTTAATTATTTTAAAAGCTAAATTATGCTAGCAATCATTATCCCATATTATAAACTCTCTTTCTTTGAAGATACATTACAATCAATTTATAATCAATCAGATAAACGCTTTAAAGTTTATATTGGCAATGACGCAAGTCCAGAAAATCCAGAATTTGTTTTAGAAAAATTTAAAGATAAATTAGACTATCAATATGTTAAATTTGATACCAATTTAGGCGGAATGTCTTTAACAAATCAATGGCATAGATGTATAGATATGGCTTTTGAAGATTGGATTATGATTTTGGGTGACGATGATGTTCTCTCATCTAATTTAGTAGAAGATTTTTACAAGAATCTACACGAAATTGAATCCTACAAATCGAATGTTGTGCGTTTTTCAACTAAGATTATTGATGGTTCAGGAAAGTTAATTTCGGAGGTTTATAATCATCCAAAAACAGAAACTACAATCCAATTTTTGTGTAGAAAGTTTTCTAAGCAAACCCGAAGTTCTCTTAGCGAACACATTTTTAAAAGAGCTGTAGTTGTCGAAAAAAGATTTAGAAATTTTCCATTAGCTTGGCATTCCGATGATATGGCAGTTATAGATTTTTCTGAATCTAATAAAATTTATTCTATTAATTCTTCCCATGTATTAGTCAGAGTATCCGAGATTAGTTTAACAGGTGATAAACAATTCATGAAAATTAAAAACGAAGCCACTTTTCAATTTTGTAGCGTTTTATTCAATGAATTTGCCACTAGTTTTTCAAAAATTCAAAAGAAAATTATTCTTAAAAAACTTGAAATGGCCTATTTTAATATCCCATCTTTCAATAATTATTTGGTTATTTCTTCTTATTATTGCACTAAAATTGGACTTGTTGATTGTTTCAAATTTCAAATACGCCTTTTCAAAGTTTTTATAATTTCTATTTTAAAGAAGTTACATCTGCTTGGTTTGTTGCAAAAAGTAGTATTTAAAAAATAATACCCATGAAAAATTTCTTTTTAGTGATTCCAACAAGAGACCGATTGACTTATTTGTCGGATTTATTATTGGACTTGAATGCTTTTAAAGACTATATTTCGCAAGTAATTATTGTCGATCAAAGCAGTATTTCTATAAAAAATGAAGTAGAAAAACTTCCGTTAAATTATACTTTTAAATTTGTTGAAAATCATAGAGCCAATTCGGTAAATCACTCTCGAAATATAGCTTTACAACATTACAAAGAAGAAGAATGGTTGTTTTTTTTAGATGACGATTTAAGAATTTCTCCAGAAGCTTTTCAAAAAATAATTGAATATTTAAAACCCAATATTATTGATGTACTAATTCCGGGTATTCAAATGGAAGGAAATGACATTGAGCACAAATATCAAACAGTGTTAGAAACTATTGCAAAACCAAATTTCTATTCCAAACCTAGATTTAGACTACAAGTAAGTTCTGGATTGAATATCGTAAAGTCTAAAGTATTTAAAGATGCCGGATTTTTATTTGATGAAGAGTTTACTATATGGGGCGATGACTGGGATTATGGAATGCGTTTGCTTCAAGCTGGTGCCTGTATTTACTACCAACCAAATATTTTAGTAGAACATTTGTTAGCGCCTTCTGGCGGACAAAGGGATAAAGTAAAGTCTTTACATTTGGAACTTGAAAAGCAAAAATTGCAATTTTATTTTTACAAGAAACATTTTACAAAAAGAGTAGTAAGACAAGAATATCTAAATGCGCTTATATATGGATTATATTATTTTTTTAGAACAGGAAGTATTCGTAAGATAAAATATAGCTACAAAAGTTATCATTTAGCTAAAGCCATAAAAAAAAAATGAATATAAGTTTTATACTACCATTGATGAAAACTTTGAATGGTTGTTTTGTATCAAAAATTGGTTGTATTTCAGATGTTTTACACTTTTGGAAAAAAGAAATTTACTCAAAATCACCATTTTTTTTTAACCAATTTAAAAACTGCTATTCTAGAATTTTTAAAAAATACTTATTTCATTCCAGATTCCAGAACCAAAATCTTACAAGTCAATCTGCTCAAACGATAGCATATATTGATTAATCATTCAAAAAAAATATAGAATAATGCCAAAAACAATAGCCATAATACCAGCAAGAGGCGGTTCTAAAAGATTACCCAACAAAAATATAATGATGTTGGGTGGCATTCCGTTGATAGCTCATAGTATAATGTTTGCACAAAAACACAGTTTTATAAATGAGGTAATTGTTTCTACAGATAGTTTGCAAATACAAGATGTAGCACTAAGGTATGGCGCAAAAGTCATCATTCGTCCTGATAATTTATCTGGAGATTTTGAACCAACAGTGACCGCTTTAAAACAGGTGTTAGAACATTATGAAAAAGTAGAGAACGTAATATTATTGCAAGCTACTAATCCACTGAGACCTCAAAATCTATTGGAAGAAGCTTTTACTTTTTTTGAAAATAACCAACTCGATAGTTTATTTACAGTATCACAAAATCATCATAAGTTAGGCAAAATTCACAACAGTACTTTTGTGCCTTTTAATTATGAAATTGGTCAAAGAAGTCAAGACTTAGAACCACTTTTTTATGAAAATGGCTTGTTGTATATTAGCAAATCCAAATTGATTTTAGAAGGAAAAATTATATCTGAAAAAGCATTTCCTTTACTAGTAAATCATGTATTCTCCAAGGTAGATATTGATACTAAAGAGGATTTTGACTATGCAGAATATCTTTATAAGAAAGGATAATTCAACAAAAATCGTGCAAATTGAAAATATAATTTTCAATTTGCACGATTTTTATTTTATTTTATTATAAATAATTGATTATTAAATAATTGAATTTAAAATTATTTCGTATAAAATTCATTTATTTATTATTTTTTTGCAAAATAAATCTAAAATTAGATTTTAAATCTACTTTTTTACTTAATTTTGTTGCAAATTGAAAATCATATTTACAATATGCATGAATTTATTCAAAGAGAGTTGCTATCTCATTTAAAAAAATACCTTACTATATTTCCTGCGGTCGCTATACTCGGACCAAGGCAATGTGGTAAATCTACTTTGATAAAAAGTTTGAGTCAGCATCTTGATGAGGTTCTATATTTAGATATGCAAAAGGAATCAGATTTGAATAAGTTATTAGAACCAGAACTTTTTTTTGAATCTAATTCTGATAAACTCATTTGTTTAGATGAAATTCAATTGGTTCCAAAACTGTTTTCTGTTTTGCGAAGTATTATTGATAGTAATAGAATAAATGGAAGATTTATTTTACTCGGTTCTGCATCACAAGAATTAATTCAGCAAACTTCAGAGAGTTTAGCAGGAAGAATAGGAATGTTGCATTTGTCGCCATTTTTAATCAATGAATTGGATTATTTAGAACGTTTTAAACTGCAAGAATTCTGGTATCGTGGTGGTTTTCCCAATAGTTATTTAGCCAATAATGACGAAAATAGTACTATATGGATTAGTAATTATATTAGAACTTACATAGAGCGTGATATTCCACAACTTGGGTTTCAAATTCCAGCACTTCAATTAAGGCGTTTACTAACAATGTGCGCGCACAATCAGGGACAACAATTAAACTTATCAAAATTAGGAGAATCACTTGGTTTAACGCATCCAACCATAAGAAGATATATTGATTTATTGGAGCAAACATTTATTGTTAGAACGATTCCGCCTTATGAAGTTAATGTTAAGAAGAGATTAGTAAAATCGCCAAAAGTATTTGTTCGCGATTCTGGAATCTTACATCAATTATTGGCGATTCCTAATTTTAATTCACTTCTAGGAAATCCTATTTTTGGTTCGTCTTGGGAAGGAATGGTCATTGAAAATAGTATTGTAAACAATTCTTCATGGGATTATTTTTTTTATAGAACGGCAACAGGCGATGAAATTGATTTGATTCTAAAAAAAGGGAATAAAGTTATTGCTATAGAATGTAAAGCATCTGATGCACCCAGAGTAACAAAAGGTTTTTTTAGAAGTTTAGAGGTAGTAAAACCAAATAAAACTTATATTATTGCACCAACAAACGATACGTATCAAATTCAAGAGAATGTAACGGTAATTGGTTTGTCAAATTTTTTAAAATTAGAATTATAAAATGAAACCCTACATAGAAATAGCAGGAAGAAAAATTGGACCCGATTTTCCACCTTTAGTAATTGCAGAAATTGGCATTAATCACGAAGGTTCATTGCAAACAGCTAAAGAAATGGTTGATGCAGCGCATAGAGCAGGAGTTGAAGTTGTAAAACATCAAACTCATATTGTTGCTGATGAAATGAGTGTTGCTGCCAAAAAAGTCATTCCCGGAAACGCCGATGTTTCTATTTATGAAATAATGGATCGTTGTTCTTTAAATGAAAACGACGAACTAGAACTCAAAAACTATGTTGAAAGTAAAGGAATGATTTTTATTTCAACACCATTCTCAAGAGCTGCCGCCGAACGATTAAGAAAGTTTGATATTCCTGCATACAAAATAGGTTCTGGCGAATGTAATAATTATCCTTTGCTGGAGCACATTTGTACTTTTGGCAAACCAGTAATTTTGAGTACAGGTATGAATACTATAGAAAGTGTTAGAAAGGCAGTTGCCATTTTTGATAAACATAAAATTCCTGTTGCATTATTGCATACCACAAATTTATATCCAACACCAATACATTTGGTTCGTTTTGGTGCTATGACGCAACTTCATGAAGCTTTTCCAGATAAAGTCTTCGGATTGAGCGATCATACCTTAAATAATAATGCTTGTTTAGGTGCTGTTGCTTTGGGTGCCAGTATTTTAGAACGACATTTTACAGATTATATGCAACGAACAGGTCCAGATATCGTTTGTAGTATGGATGAAAAAACAACTTCAGAATTGATTGTTTCTTCTAACGAAATGTGGCAAATGCGAGGCGGAACTAAAGAACCTGCTAAAGAAGAACAAGTAACCATTGACTTTGCATTTGCAACCGTTTGCGCTATTGCAACTATTCAAAAAGGTGATGTTTTAACCAAAGAAAACATCTGGGTTAAACGTCCTGGAACTGGAAAAATTTTGGCTGAACATTTTAATAATTTATTAGGAAAAACAGCTACACGTGATATAGCGAATGACGAACAATTGGATTTTAATGATTTTGAATAAATGAAAGATTTTGTAACTTTTTTATTGACTAAAGTATATAATAGTAAATCAATTTCTGATGAGATTTTAGCTATTGCTTTTGATAAAACTGTTGCAGATGTTCAGTATCATTTTTCAAATTTATCAACTTCTGAAATTGAGAGTAGGATTAAATCAAATAGTAATGAATTAGCTGTTTTTTTATTTCGTTTAGGTAATGAATTGCATTTAAACAATTTAGAAGAACTAAAACCACAGATACATTGGTTACTCAAAGAATTGTGTTCATGTGAAATCTATTTTAATAATACTATTGATGTTGGGTTTTATATTATTCATGGTCAAGGAACAGTTATAGGAAGCAGAAATACCATTGGAAGAGGATTTATAATCCATCAAGGATGTACTATTGGACATAAAAAAAACGGAAGTGGCAATGGTAATAAAATTGGTGATAATGTTACTATGTATTGCAATTCATCAATAATTGGAGAAGTAACAATTGGTGATAACTCGATTATTGGAGCACATGTTTTGGTTGTTAACGATTTATATTCTAATATGATTGTAACTGCTGACTTAAATCATAAAAATAAGCAAATTAATTAAATGAAAAAGATCCT
>JAIFLT010000102.1 GCA_020048955.1 Flavobacterium sp. | reverse complement strand
TCGATCTGTGACAGACACCTGCATCAAAAATGGGCAAAACATCTTGTTTGCTTTTAAAACTATCGCTAAATTGCAAGCTGAATAGTTACAAATGGATTAGACCATTTTAAAATTTTATCTCTATCTATCGAGAGATAATGCCGATAAACACTATATCGAGTTCCATTTATTGGACTCTTATATTGTGCTAATCGGTAAGATATTTTTCAAATACAAACAAATAGCAACGAAGTTTAATCACAAAAAATAATCAAAAACTAAATCAAATTTTTGTAATTTTGTAAAAATATTTTATGTGATGAGCAAAAAATTAATTTCGTTTGATTGGGCAATAAAAAGACTTTTGAGAAACAAAGCAAACTTCGTTGTGCTTGAAGGTTTTTTAAGTGAATTATTGTTTGACAACATCAAAATAGAGCAAATTCTTGAAAGCGAAAGCAATCAAGAAATGGATGATGATAAATTCAATCGTGTAGATATTTTGACCAAAAATTCTAAAAACGAATTAATTATCATTGAAATTCAGAGCACTTATGAAATTGATTATTTCCACCGAATGGCTTATGGAACCTCAAAAGCAATTTCAGAAAACCACAAATTAGGTGATAAATATTTAAACATTAAAAAAGTAATTTCCATCAATATTGTTTATTTTGATTTAGGTCAAGGCGAAGATTATATTTATAAAGGAAGAACAATTTTTAAAGGTTTACATCAAAACGATATTTTAGGATTATCTGAAAAACAAAAACAAACTTTTGTAAAACAAGAAGTTGCCGATATTTTTCCAGAGTATTATCTATTAAAGGTTAATCAATTCAACGATATTGCAAAAGACACCTTAGACGAATGGGTTTATTTTTTGAAGAATAGCGAAGTAAAAGACAGTTTTAAAGCCAAAGGTTTAAAAGAAGCCAACGAAGTTCTAGACATCATGCGACTTCCAAAAGAAGACCAATATGGCTACAATCGTTATATGGACAGTTTAAGTTTAAAAGCTAGTGAAGTTTTTTCTTTAAAATCTGAGGCGGAGTTTAAAGTCAGAGAAGATGAGAAATTAAAAAACACAAATCAAATCGCTAAAAAATCAATAGCAAAAGGTTTTGATAATGAAACTATTGCTGAAATAACAGGTCTAACAATTGAAAAAATACAAGAATTAAGAGATGAAATGAATTAAATTATCGGTCAACAAGCGTCCAGAAGTTATACTGATACCATTACCAATTTTCAGAGAGGCTTTTAACGAAATTAAAAAAAAAAAAAAAATTCTCCATACAACCAAAGCTACTTTATTCTATTGAAGATGCTAGTTTAAAGAATCTTACATTTCAATACTGGTCTTGGCTAAAATTTTATTTTATACCAAATAGTCTAAAGATAGGGAGTTATTTTTTAGATATAAAGAAATGAAGTCAAAGCCGAAGATTCTAATACCTTTTATTTTGCTGTTGCTGGTAGATTGAGTTACAAATTTGGCAAACACTTCTTTATTCAAGTAAGATATGGATTAGGATTAACAGCATCCAAACGCGATGCCGATGTTAGGAACACCAAAGTTCAAGTATCGTTGGGTTATCTTTTTTAAAAATTTCATAAACTTTTCTAAAACCGCTTTTTTATAGAAGCGGTTTTTTTACTTTTACACAAACCTAATTCTATGAAGATCATCATCATCAATGGACCAAATCTAAATCTCTTAGGAAAAAGAGAGCCCGAAGTTTATGGAAATGAAACTTTTGAAGCGTATTTCAATCAGTTGCAATCTAAATATCCTTCTATTGATTTAAGTTTTTATCAAAGTAATATAGAAGGTGAATTAATTTCAAAAATTCAAGAAGTTGGTTTTTCTTATGATGGGATTATTCTAAATGCGGCAGCCTATACTCATACTTCTATTGGAATTGGCGATGCTGTAAAAGCTATTACAACTTCAACAATAGAGGTTCATATCTCAAATACCTTTTCGAGAGAAACTTTCAGACATCAATCTTTTATCTCACCAAATGCCAAGGGAGTTATAATTGGTTTTGGATTGAAGAGTTATGAATTGGCTTTGCAAAGTTTTTTATTACACTGAGAACACAGAGGTTTCACAGAGAATAATATCATTTCTAAAAATATAAATAATCATTTATGATTGTTAACGAATTAACAGAGAAAATTATAGGTTGTGCAATTGAAGTTCATAGAACGCTTGGTCCAGGATTATTAGAATCTGCCTATCAGCAATGTTTATTTTATGAATTAAGAGAACAAGGTATTTGGGTTGAAAAAGAAATAAGTTTACCCATCATCTACAAAGAAATAAAAATAGATCATGGTTATAGAATTGATTTATTAGTAGAAAATAGAATCGTCATTGAACTTAAAACTGTTGAAAAATTTACAGATGTTCATACTGCTCAAATACTAACATACATGAGATTAGGAGAATATTCAACAGGATTACTAATTAATTTTAATACCAAACTTCTTAAAGATGGATTGAAACGATTTGTTATCTAAAAATCTCTGTGAAACCTCTGTGTTCTCAGTGTAAAAAATCATGCAACCATTTAGACAAAAAAATCGTCTATAAAATAAACACCATACAAATGAAAAAAATTAGCACTTTTCTATTCTTATTATTTTCAATCTTAAGCTTTTCGCAAATTAAAGGTACTGTTACAGATTCTAATGGAAAGCCAATGTCTTTTGTTAATATTTATGTTAAAGACACTTACATAAGTACTACTTCTAATGAGCAAGGAAAATATGAATTAAATCTAAAAACAGCAGGCACTTATAGTATATTGTATCAATATCTTGGCTACAAAACTGAAAAAAAAGTAGTTGAAATTGAAAAAAATATACAAACTGTAGATGTTACTTTAGTGGAAGAAGAAATCCAACTTAATGAAGTGGTCATTACACCAAATGTAAATCCTGCCATTGAGATTATTAAAAATGCGATTGCTAATAGAAAGGGAAATTCAAAACTAACAGAAAAATATAATGCCGATTTCTATTCGAGAGGAATTTTTAGAGTTAAGAATTTGCCAAAAACTATATTAGGACAAAAATTAGACTTCTTTGATGAAGTTATCGATTCAACTAGAAGTGGCATTTTATATTTATCGGAAACCGTTTCTAAAATTAGTTTTCAAAAACCTGATAAATTAAAAGAAACCATAATCGCTTCAAAAGTTAGCGGCAATGATAACGGATTTAGTTTTAACAACGCAGCACAAGCCAATTTTGATTTCTATGAAAACAATTTAGATTTTGATGTAAAAGTAATTTCTCCTATTGCAGATAATGCTTTTAATTATTACAAATATAAATTTGAAGGTTCCTTTGCAGACGAAAACAACAAAGTAATTAATAAAATTAAGGTTACACCCAAAAGAACGTCAGAACCAGCAATGGAAGGTTATATCTATATAGTAGATGAATCGTATGCTATTTATGCTGTTGACCTTAGTATAAAAGGAACTCAAATGCAAAATCCGGCATTGAATTCTTTAACGCTAAAGCAAAATTATAGTTTCAATTCTAAAACTAAAATCTGGACTAAAAATACGCAAACCATTGACTTTGAAGCCGGAATGTTAGGCATAAACATTAACGGAACTTTTACATATGTTTTTTCAAATTTTGAATTTCCAGAGAAATTTGAAAAGAAAACCTTTACTGCAGAGGTGCTTAAATTTGAAGAAAACGCCAATAAAAAAGAAGATGCTTTTTGGGAAACCATAAGACCTGTGCCTCTAACTGTTGAAGAAAGCACCGATTATACCAAAAAAGATATTCTTCAAACCAAAAAGAAATCTGAAAAATATCTAGATTCTATTGACGGAAAAAGAAATAAATTTAAAATTACCGATATTATTTCTGGCTATAGTTATTCTAATTCGTTTAAAAAATGGTCGCTAAATTATGATGGACCTATACTTTCTACATCGTTTAACACTGTTCAAGGTTGGAAAACTCAAATTGGTTTTTCTTTTAACAAAAGAGATGAGGAAAAAAGAAGTTTTACCAGAATAGGTACAAAATTAGACTATGGTTTTTCAGAAAATCAATTGCGTGCTACCGGAATGTTGTATCATAAATTCAACAATACCAACGACAGTTACATTAATCTGTATGGCGGTAGTTCTGTAAATCAATTCAATGCGAGCAATCCAATTTCTAATAGCATCAACTCTGTTAGTAGTTTGTTTTTCAAAAACAACTTTATGAAATTGTATGAAAAGAATTTTGTATCTGCCAATTTTGGACGTGAAGTAGTTAACGGATTAAATTTAAACTTGGGGTTAGAATATTCAGAGAGAAAACCACTTTGGAATACTTCTGATCAAAGTTCTATAAAAACTTCGGATATTTATACTTCAAATAATCCATTAGCTCCATTTGATTTTGTTACTCCGGCTTTTGAAAAATACAACTTGATGAAAGCTTCTGTTACTACTAGAATTAAATTTGGACAAAAATATTGGACTAGACCAGATGGAAAGTTTAACATTGGAAATGAAAAGTCTCCAACGTTTTATTTTGGTTATGAAAAAGGATTTTCGGCTTCAGAGAAAAAATATGAATATGATTTCGTTAGCGGAAGAATAACTCACGATGTTTCTGTTGGAAATAAAGGCGACATGAAATTAAACTTGAAAGCTGGTAAGTTTTTTAATGCCCAAAATATTGCTTTTGTTGATTACAAACACTTTAACGGAAATCAAACACATGTATCTGGTGGAGATGGCTATACCAATATTTTTAACAATCTACCTTATTATACAGCCAGTACAAATGATAGCTTTTTAGAATTTCATGCCGAACACAATGACAAAGGATATATTATGAATAAAATTCCGTTGTTAAATAAATTAGGTTCGCAGTTGGTTTTAGGATTTCATAACTTATCGGTTCCTGATAGAAAGCCGTATCAAGAATTTACTATTGGTTTAGATAATTTAGGTTTTGGAAAATTTAAAATGTTTCGTGTAGATTACGTTCGTTCCTATCAAAATGGCTATCAAGGCGATGCAGTTATTTTTGGCTTAAAATTTTTGAATATTGTTGAATAAAGACTTATTGAATTCCAATATAGAAAATTCCAAATTCCAAACTTATCGAAGAAGTATTAGAATTTGGAATTTTTAGTATTGGAAATTTATTTTATAAAAACATCATACCCAAATCTAATCAGCGTTCCAATTACTACTATCAAAAAGAAGATTCTTATAAATCCGTTTCCTTTTTTGATTGCCAACTTAGCTCCAATAAATCCACCAAGTGCATTACAAACCGCCATCGGAATTGCAATTGCCCAAATGATTTTACCTTTCAAAATAAACAGACAAATCGAGCCAAAATTGGTTGCCAAATTTACCATTTTAGCATTGGCAGAAGCATGAAGAAAATCGAAACCAAGAAGGGCTACAAATCCAAGAACTAAAAAACTTCCTGTTCCTGGACCAATAAATCCATCATAAAAACCAATTACGATACTCATCAAAATACCATAAAAAAGCAAATCACTTTCTGATAAATTCTTTTTCATGAAAGTGTAAATCGCTATCAAAATCAAAACAACGAAAAGCAATGGTTTCATAAAATCATTACTAACATAAGTCAAAAGTGT
>JAIFLT010000105.1 GCA_020048955.1 Flavobacterium sp. | reverse complement strand
CATCTTATAAATTTGTGACAACTTATTTTATAAAAGATGAAAAAATACTTTATACTATTATTGATTTCGGCAATTTCTTTTGCTCAAAACAACAAACAAAACATTCGCGGTGTTATAACCGATAAACTCTCGCAAACACCTTTAATTGGGGCATCGGTTCAAATAAGTACTACAAACACTTATGCAATATCCGATGAAAATGGCAAATATCAGTTGTCAGATATTTCTCCTGGACGACACGAACTTAAAATCTCCTATTTAGGTTATAAAGAAATTACAATTCCAAATGTTGTAGTTACATCGGGCAAAGAAGTAATTTTAGATATAACAATGGAAGAAGAATTTTTAAATTTAAACGAAGTTATAATTACCTCAAAAAATAATGCAGGCACAGTAAATAAATTAGCGTCAGTAAGTGCCAGAACTTTTTCTACCGAAGATGTAAACAGATATGCAGGTGGTCGAAGTGATGCAGCACGTTTAGTATCAAATTTTGCAGGAGTGAGTGCTACCAATGATAATAGAAATGATATTGTAATTAGAGGAAACTCGCCTATTGGTGTGCTGTGGCGCATTGATGGCATGAGTGTTACTAATCCAAATCATTTTGCAACTGCGGGTACAACTGGCGGAGCTGTGAGTGCAATTAACACAAATTTCTTAAAAAATTCCGACTTTTTCACGTCTGCTTTTCCTGCTGAATATGGCAATGCAACCGCAGGTTTTTTTGATTTAGGTTTTAGAAACGGAAACAATAAAAAAAGAGAAACAACCATTCAGTTGGGGGTAATTACGGGTGCAGAAGTTACTACCGAAGGACCAATAAGTAAAGAAAAAGGATCATCATACTTGGTTGGTTATCGTTATACATTAGCCAGTTTAGCACAAGCAGTGGGTGTAAATATTGGCACTACAGCAACACCTTCTTTTCAAGATTTGTCTTTTAAAATAAATGGAGGAACATCATCTATTGGAAAATTTTCGGCTTTTGGAGTATTGGCAACATCAACCATAAATTTAGATGGTGATGGAGGTGCCATTTTTGGTGGCAACGGAGATGTTGACTTGGGCAGCAAAATAGGAATTATTGGCTTAAATCATTTTAAACAAATCAATAAAAAATCAAATATCAATACTACTATTGGCATCAATTACTCGCAATCTAATCAACTCAATTCTAGCAGAAATAGATTTACAAATACCAATTATAACACCGAAGAAATTGATTTTAGCAACAAAGGAATTGTAGTGGCATCAAATTATAGTTCTAAATTAAATTCTAATTTATTCTTAAAAGTGGGTTTGCAAAATGAATTTATAGGAACAGACCAATATTATCGCTATCGAATTAATGAAACCGATGCTTGGACCCAGCGATTAGACGGAAAAAACAATACAAGTTTAAGTCAAGGATTTGCCCACATTAAATATAGAATGGGAGAGAAAACTACTCTAAACGCTGGGATACATTCTCAATATTTTCATTTGAATAATTCAATTGCCGTTGAGCCAAGATTAGGATTAATTTATAATGTAACCCCAAAAAGTAGTTTCAATTTTGGCTATGGATTACATGCTCAAAACCAACCTATTGCCACCTATTTTGTTCAAAATTTAGATGCTAGTGGAGGTATTTCACAAACTAATAAAAATTTAGATTTTACAAAAAGTCATCATTTTGTGTTGGGATATAATAGCAACCCATTTAACAATTGGCGTATAAAAACAGAATTGTATTATCAATATTTATTTGATGTACCAGTAAATAATTTTTCTAGTGATTATTCTATTTTAAATACGGGTGCAAGTTTTAAATTAGATTTAGAAGATAATTTAGTAAACACAGGAACGGGTAAAAATTATGGAGTGGAACTAACTATCGAAAAATTCTTTAGTCAAGGTTTTTATGGATTATTTACTTCATCACTATACAATTCTAAATATGTAGCGAGTGATGGTATTGAGAGAAACACTGCCTTTAACGGAAAGTATGTCTTTAATCTTTTAGGAGGAAAAGAATGGAAAATTGGAAAAGAAAATAAAAACACTTTTTCGGTAGATGTAAAATATACAAACGCTGGCGGAAGAGCTTACACCCCAATTGATTTGGCAAGTTCGCAAGCAGCAGGAACAGAAGTGCTTTCAACAGATGTATATTCTGATTTTTATAAGAATTATTATCGTTTAGATATCAAGGCAGGTTTTGTGATTAATAGCAAAAATAAAAAACTATCTCAAACTATTTCGCTTGATGTTCAAAACGTTACCAATCATCAAAATGTATTTTCTCAATCGTATGACAGACAAAGAAATACCTTAAATTATACCTATCAATTAGGACTTTTTCCAAACTTATTATATAAAATTCAGTTTTAAACGACTTCATAAAAAACATTGAAAATAAATAGTTTACAATTCAATATGATTTTTCAACAACTCAACAATTTTAGCCCTTTAACAGTATTATATAGTTACTATTTTTAACAAAAATTAAAATATAATTAAAATGAAAAATTTAAAATTTATTACAGTAATTAGCATTGCAATAGCTAGCAATATTATTGGTTGCAGTAAACCAGATGATAATTCATCTACAATTAGTGGTGATTTAAAAGTAGTTCCACGAGCAGCAGCTTATGCAGGTTGCTATCCAATTATAGGCACCAGTCAAACCGGAATTTGGGATGCCAGTGGCAGCAGCATCAACCCTGTTTTGGGAGATGCCTTTTTTGGTCAAGATGCTCAATTTACACATACAACTCCTAACTATACTTTAAGTAGTGATGGAAAAACTGTAAAAGACGTAGTTACGGGCTTAACTTGGCAAAAAACTTATGACAGTGGTACTTATTATTGGGCTTCAATCCAAACCGTAGTTGACAATTTAAACAATCAAAACTATGGTGGCTATAACGACTGGCGCGTGCCAACCATTCAGGAGCTCTATTCTTTATGGGATGCAAGTGTTGGATGGCCTTATATTGATACCGATTATTTTGACATTACCTATAGCAGCGAGCAGGAACTGAGCCACACCATTTTTTGGAGTAGCGACAAATACACGGGAGTAATGGGCAATATAAGTGCCGGTGGAGAAACTCCTGGAGCTGAACTTGCCTTTGGTGTAAATTTTGGCACCGGACATATAAAATCGTATAGTATCAAAGTAGGTCCAAAGCATCAGGTTCGTTGTGTGCGTGGCAATCTTTCTTACGGGGTCAATTTATTTCAAAACAATAATGATGGTACTATTTCCGATTTAGCAACTGGCTTGATGTGGCAACAAAACGACAATGGTTCGGGTATGGATTGGGAAGATGCTTTGGCTTATGCACAAACAAAGAATAATGCAAATTATCTAGGTCACAACGATTGGCGATTGCCTAACACAAAAGAATTACAAAGTCTTGTAGATTACAAACGTTCGCCTTATGCAACCAATCCAGCCAATGTGGGTCCGGCAATAAATGCACTTTTCAGTTGTACTGGCATTCTAAACGATGGAGGAAAAGCAGACTATCCTTATTATTGGACAAGTACTTCGGCAATTGCAAATCCAACTGACACTTATACTAATGCTTGGTATGTGGCATTTGGACAGGCAGAAGATGGAAACGGAGAAAATCTTCACGGTGCTGGTGCTGTGCGTTTTGATAAAAAGATAGTAGGCACTGGAGCAGGAGAAGAAAGAGTTTTGAACTATGTGAGATTGGTAAGAAATAGTAATTAAATTACAAAAAAATTAAATTATGAAAACTAAAATGGCATTTATCGTATTATTTATTAGTTCACTTTCTACTATTTGTTTGGCACAGCCCAATGGAAAAGAACACAAACCACCCACTATTGAAGAACGTTTGAAAATGGTTACCGAAAAAATTTGTCAGCCACTCCAACTCGACAAAAATCAAACCGCAAAAGTGAGTGTTGCCTTCAAAGATTTTTTTACAGAAATGGATAAATTAATAGATTTTAAAACAAATCCACCACGTATGCCCGAAAAATCAAAAGTTGATGCACTGGCTAAAATAAGAGACAATAAAGTAAAAAAAGTGATCCCTGAAAATGTATTTGACAAATACATCGAACTCGAAAAATCGATACGTCCGCCACACGAAGGAAAACAACCAAAAAAATAAATATTCGCAAATAATTTTTGAATAGTTTTTAATAAACAACGGCTTTATTCTAATATTAACAGCATTTAAAAATTTAATTATTTGGGCGTTACCCAAGGGTCGGGCTTTCCGTTACAATCTTTTATGTGGCAAAAAAAGCCACAAAAAAGGATTTTCACTTCAATCCCTAACGCAAAATACTGTAATAAATAGAATTAAGCCCCCAAACAACTAATCTATCAAATGGGTTACTTTCCAAATTTAATTTATAAATTGCATTCGTAAGAATATATAATGAAAAATTTAAAATCAATACTACATAAATTTGTCATTGCCATTGCAATAACACTTTTTTTTAAATCTCTTTTTTTTAATATAAAAGATTTTTTTCAGATGGATTTGCTTTTTATTGTAGTAATTATAATACTAATTTGGTTTGGAAATAACCTAATTGATAAATGGTTAAACACAAAATATCCTTGGATTGAAAACACAAAAAAACGATTGATTGTTCAAAGTGTTTTTTCAATTATTTTTACTTCAATTACCTTGTTTGCTTTGTTATATTTGCTACACCAATTACGGTTTGGTGATGGCCGAATTATCAATCGAAAAATGATTGAAATTTTTCCGCCTGCAATTCTTTTTACTTTTGCCCTTTTGGCCGTAAAAATAGGAAGCGAGTTTTTCATAGCTTTAAAAAACAGTTTATTAGAAATTGAAAAACACAAAACCGAAAGTGCTAATGCGCAATTGCAAAATTTAAAAAATCAATTAAATCCCCATTTTTTATTTAATAATTTAAGCGTTTTAACCTCGTTAGTTCACAAAAATCAAGACAAAGCAATAGATTTTATTAATGAATTATCTAAAGTATATCGCTATGTTTTAGATACAAAAAGTTCTGAATTAGTTACACTACAAGAAGAATTAACATTTATAAACCATTATATTTATTTACAAAAAATTAGATTTGAAGACCGAATTTCATTTGAAATTAAAATTGATGAACGTAAAAAAACAGACTATTTACTACCAATGTGTTTGCAAATGTTAGTAGAAAACACCATTCAGCACAACGAAACATCGCAAGCTAATCCGTTGAAAGTTATCATTTATACCGAAAATAATTCGTTAATTATAGAAAATCCTATAAAACTACGAAGCAATGTTGCTGACAGTACAAAGACAGGATTGAAAAATATTGAAATGCGTTATTCTTTTTATACCGATGAAAAAGTGATTGTGATGAATAATGGAAAAGTTTTTAAAGTAATTTTACCTTTAATACAAAGAAAATGAAAATTGTAATTATTGAAGATGAAAATTTATCGGCTGAACATTTGACCAATTTATTACAAAAAATTGATTTGTCAATAGCTGTAATAAATTACTTTGACACAGTTAGTGCATCTGTTACGGCTTTTAAAGAAGGACTTAGTGCCGATTTAATTTTTATGGATATTCATTTGGCAGATGGCAATAGTTTTGAAATTTTTAGTCAAGTTAAAT
>JAIFLT010000117.1 GCA_020048955.1 Flavobacterium sp. | reverse complement strand
TACAATGAACATTCCACATTCAGATAAAAAACGAGTAGTCATCATCGGTGGCGGATTTGCAGGTTTATCAATAGCCAAAAAGCTAAGAAATAAAAATCTACAAGTGGTTTTGCTCGACAAACATAATTACCATACCTTCCAACCACTTCTATATCAAGTTGCAACAGGCGGATTAGAAGCAGGTTCCATTGCTTATCCCATTCGTAAAGTAATTCAGGAATATAAAGATTTTTATTTTCGACTCACTTCTGTAAAAGAAATCGATACTCAAAATCAAAAAGTAATTTCAGAAATAGGCGATTTGCACTACGATTATTTAGTTATTGCAACTGGTTCTAAAACCAATTATTTTGGCAATAAAGAAATCGAACGCAATTCCATGTCCATGAAAACCATACCGCAATCATTGAACATTCGTAGTTTGATTCTAGAAAATTTTGAGCAAGCGGTTTTAACAACAAATGAAGCTGATAAAAATGCGCTAATAAACTTTGTTTTAGTAGGCGCAGGACCAACAGGCGTAGAGCTTGCAGGCGCACTTGCCGAAATGAAAAGAGCCATTCTCCAAAAAGATTATCCCGATTTAGATATTTCCAAAATGGAAATCAACCTAATTCAAAGTGGCGACCGAGTTTTAAACACCATGTCCAAAAAATCATCTGCTGCAGCCGAAAAATTCTTAGTAGATTTAGGTGTAATTGTTCACAAAAATGTTCGTGTAACCAATTATGACGGAAGAACAATCACAACCAACTCCGATTTAACTTTTGAAACGGCAACCGTTATTTGGACCGCTGGTGTTCAAGGTGCTGCCATTCATGGATTGGATTCAAAATCTTTAGTTGAACGTGTTGAACGCATTCGTGTAAACCAATTCAATCAAGTAGTTGGTTACGATACTATTTTTGCAATTGGTGACATTGCTTCTATGGAAAGCTCTAACTATCCGCAAGGTCATCCTATGATGGCGCAACCAGCATTACAACAGGGCGCTTTATTGGGAGAAAATTTAGTAAAATTACTAGCCAATAAACCCATGAAACCCTTCGAATACAACGATAAAGGTTCTATGGCAACTGTAGGTAGAAATCTTGCTGTTGTAGATTTACCAAAATACCATTTCAACGGAGTTTTCGCGTGGTTCGTTTGGATGTTTGTACACTTATTTTCACTAATCGGATTCAAAAATAAAGCCGTAGTTTTCCTAAATTGGGTGTACAACTATGTTCGTTTTGATAGAGAAGGAAGACTAATCGTAAGGCCTTTTAAAAAGAGAAGTTTTGTTACTTTTACAAGTGATGAAGTGTAAAGAAAATATATTAATAATTTTATATATTTGCATATCAAATACTTACAAATGGGTTTAAATTTATCTCAAAAGATTAAAGATGTTTTTGATATTATTAGAGCATTAGGCTCTTATTTGACTATTATAGGAATTTCTTTTATACTTTTTTTTACTTTCAAAATTGAAGATATAGATTTTAATAATTTACATCCTTGGTTATTGTTAACGATTAAAGTTTTTGCTATTCTCTTATTTCTTTCACCTGTAATTATTTATTTTTATGATAGAATAAGACTAAAGTATATTATAGTTGTAGGAAAATTAAGTGGATATATAATTGAGAAACACGAAACTATTGTTGATATTTATGATTTCGATGGGAAAAACGCTTCTTTTTTTGAAAAAGTTTATTTCCATAAGTTTAGTAGAAAAACGCGTCAGCATTATTTAAAGCGTATCGATGTAAGTGGCAAAATTATTTCTGAATCAATACAAACTCAAAATTGTTATTATTCATTAAACACAGAACAAAATAGTGTTAAGGTATCTTATGTTAACAACATAAAAAAACTTAACAACATAGACAATTATTTCAAAAAAAATGATAAATTTTTAATCTTTCATGCTACTTTAAAAGACACTTTTATTAGTAATGATGAAAGTTGGAATATTGATGTTTTAAATTTATGTCAAGATTATAACATTCAAATAATATTACCTGAAGGGAAAAAACTAAAATATGCAAGATTTGTAAGGATAAACAATCCTGATGAGACCATCGAAGATATTCAGCCAATAATTCTCGATGACGGAAAAAGACAAAAAATCTACCTCCAAGTCATGAATTTTGACAAGAATGAGCACTATAGTATAAAATGGGGATATTGTTAAGCTACTGAACCACCACCAAGAAGCAATGAAGTCATAATTTTTATTTTAAAAATAACATCCAAATTTATGAAAAAGATATTGGTAATAAAATCCGATACCAATATTTTTTTATTATAGTTCTTTTGTTTTTAATAGTTTTTTATTATTTTAAAATTAAATGAATTGAATTACAACTCGGAACTTTCCTTATAATAATTAATCAACAAATCCACATATTTACTATAACTCTCCAAACCGTCTTTCTGCTGATTCATTTTTAAAAATTGATCGTAAAAAGCATGAAAACCTTTGTCTATTATGGTGTCATAACTTTTCCAAAACGCCTCGCTTTCTTTGTAATTTTTTAGTATTCCAGGATTGATTTTATTTTTATAATAGTCAAACTTTGTCTCGTCTTTCATGCCAATAGTGTTCAAGCAATAACGCAAAGCATAGTGATAAGCTGAATATTGAAAATACAAATCGTCGTTTTTTACACTTGCTAAAAATCCTATAAAGTTGCACTCACTCTCACTCGCAAAACCCATTTGATGCGCCATTTCATGGTTAATCGTCATCGGAAAACCAACCATCGGAATTTTATCATTTACTTGAGCTTCATTCGTAAACGGATTCAAATAACCACCAAATCCCATGTAAGTCAACGGTAAACTAAACAACGATTTCTTCCTACTAGGAATTTCGTATTTGAAAAAAACATATTGATTTCCCAAATTATCATAGCCATTTTGGCTCATCTTGAAGATAGCATCTTGCGAATAGGGAACGCTAACTTTCAGGTTTTTATCCTTCGTAATTTTAAAATGAATTTCATTGGTTTTAGCAATTAATTTCTCTGTAAAAAGAAACAAATCATCCTCAGAATATTCACGTTGAATATGCATCTTTTCAAACAACGGAACTCTATAATAGTTAAAACCCCAAAGCAAATGAAACAGAAAATAAGCAACCGACAAAACATTAATAATTTTCAATAGATTATTTTTCCATTGCAATAGCCACGATTTTCTCGTTTTCCAAAGTTGAGTTAGAAGATAAATAATCAATATTCCATAAATAATATCTCCAACAGAAAAAGGAATTTTACCTAAAAGCGTTCGAGAAATTCTAGAAATATAAACGTATAATCCGTTGCTGTAAATACGTTCTACCGTTACAGGAAAAAAAGCAATCACTTTCAGAAAAAGTATCTGAAAGACAAGAAATAGAGCAAAAAAGTATTTTCGAATCACGAATTAAATTTGCCATAAAAATACTTATAAATAAACAACACCTAATTCTTTTTTTGTAAATTTGTAAATCAATTTTTATATTAATGACACAAATCACCCTAAATATACCTGATAACGAGTTAGGTTTCTTTTTGAAGCTAATAGAAAATTTTAATTATGAGCTTTTAATTAATGAATTTTCTGTTAATCAAGAAATGAAAGATTTGTTGGATAACAGAAGAAGCACTTCCGAAAAAGAGGATTATCTTGCTTGGGAAGAAGTTAAAAAGCAAATTCGTTTTAAATCGAAATAATGAATTATAAAATTGTTATTGAACCTAAAGCATTCCTTGATATTCAAGATGCTGTCGATTACTACGATTATAAGCAAATTGTTTTAGGAGAATATTTTTACACTACCTTAGAAGAACATATCGAAGTTTTAAAAGTAAATCCTTTGTTTCAAGTTAGATATAAAGATTATCATGGTTATCCAATTAAGAAATTTCCTTTTATAATTTTCTATTTTGTCGATGAAGAAATCAAAACTGTTTATATAATATCGGTTTTTAATACTTTTTTAAATCCAAATAAATATCCAAAATAACAAACTAAAATATAATGAGCCAAGAAATTAGAAATCTTGAACCCAAAGCACTTTGGAACAAGTTTGTCGATTTAAACGCAGTACCACGTCCATCTAAAAAAGAGGAGCGTGTAATTGAGTTTATGAAAAACTTCGGAACCAGTTTAGGATTAGAAACTTTTGAAGATGAAATCCGAAATGTAATCATCCGTAAACCAGCGACTCCAGGAATGGAAAACCGCAAAACCATTGTCTTACAAGGACATTTGGATATGGTGCATCAAAAAAATAACGACACTAATTTCGATTTCCTAACGCAAGGAATTGACATGTATGTTGATGGTGACTGGGTAAAAGCAAAAGGAACAACACTTGGTGCCGATAACGGGCTTGGAGTTGCAGCAATAATGGCAATTTTAGAAAGTAAAGACATTCCGCATCCTGCTATCGACGCCCTTTTTACCATTGATGAAGAAACTGGAATGACTGGAGCTTTAAACCTAAAAGGTGGTGTTTTAAAAGGAGAAATTCTTTTAAATCTTGATACAGAAGAGGACGACGAAATTGATATCGGTTGTGCTGGTGGCGTTGATGTTACTGCCACTAGAAGCTATAATGAAGAAGAAACTCCAGAAGGTTCTGTAGGTTACACCATTACTGTAAAAGGATTAAATGGTGGACATTCTGGAATGGATATTCATAAAGGTTTGGGGAATGCTAATAAGATTATGAACCGACTTTTATTTGATGGTTTTGAGAATTTCGGACTTCAAATTGCAGAAATTTCTGGAGGAAGTTTGCGTAATGCTATTCCACGTGAAAGTGTTGCTAAAGTGATTGTTGCGGCTATGTATGACGAAGCTTTTGTGTTTGATATGCAAGAAGTGATTGGAGATATTAAAGCCGAATTCAAAACAATGGAACCTAATTTGACTATCGAAATTGTAAGGTCAGATTTGCCTTCAAAAGTGATGGATTTAGGAGTTCAAGAAGGTTTACTTCGTTCCATTTATGCAGCGCACAATGGCGTTTACCGAATGAGTGCTGATATGGAAGATTTAGTAGAAACTTCAAATAATATTGCAAGAGTTATTGCAAAAAATGGCGAAATTTCGATTCAAAACTTAACACGTTCTTCTGTTGAAAGTTCTAAATTTGATTTAGCAAACGCATTGCGTTCAGCATACGAGTTATTTGGTTGCGAAGTAGAATTTGGCGGAAGCTATCCAGGTTGGACACCCAATCCAAAATCGGAAATAGTAGACGTTTTGACTTCTATTTATGAAAAACAAAACGGCGATAAACCAAAAGTTGTGGCTTGTCACGCAGGATTAGAATGTGGAATTCTAGGAACTAATTATCCTGGAATGGACATGATTTCTTTCGGACCAACAATTCACGGTGCGCATTCTCCAGATGAAAGAGCTAGTATCTCGTCTTCACAGAAGTTTTGGAAATTCTTGTTGGAAATTTTAGCGAATATTCCTGAGAAAAAGTAATTAGTGAAAAGTAATTAGTAAATAGTAAACCTCGTTTAGAAATAGACGAGGTTTTTTATTGAAATAAGTAATACTATTTATCACTACTAACCGACAAAATATTTTAGGACAAAGGGCTACTTTTTACAGTTAGCCCTTTTTTTCATACTTTTCAAGTGCAAATAAAAAA
>JAIFLT010000182.1 GCA_020048955.1 Flavobacterium sp. | reverse complement strand
TATTAACTTTATTTCCTCCTCCGTCAATTCATACAACGCATATACCAATTCGTTTATTTTGTCTTCGTGGTAGTCTATTTTAGTTTTGATTAGCTCTTTTTTGCTTTCTAATGTTGCCACTTGTAGTTCTTTGTTGAGTTGCCGTAAGTTGCTCATTAAAACGAGTAACTAATTCTTGTATTTTTTGTAATCCTATTTCTTTATTTGTCATTCTTTGATTATTCTAAAGTTATATGCAAATTTAGTTTTTTTAATTTGCTTATCATAAAGTTTGATGGCTGGTTTTGGGTGCGTTGGTTTAAAATTAAACGTGGTGCTAAAAGCTAACGCTTTTAGCACCACGTTTAATTTTACGAAGCGTTGATTTTCTTTCTGCCTCTGTTTTGAATATTCAATGTTTATTAAGTTTTTTCTAGGATGTCGGCTAACATTTCAATATGCTCAATATCATCTTCTAGATACATTTCACTTGTTTGAATAAAACCATGGCTTTCGTAGAATTTCTTTAAATACAATTGAGCTGAAATAGTTATTTTGGTTTGATCAAAATAGGTTTTGATACCTGCAATGGCTTGTTGCATCATTTCGTGTCCAAACTTTTTATCTCGCGCTTCCGGATGAACAATGACTCTTCCGATAGAAGCATTGTCAAAATAATCTCCTGCTTTAAACAATCTTGCGTAGGCTACAATTTTACCTTCTATCTCGCCAAGTAAGTGTAATGCTTTTTCATCTTTGCCATCAATGTCTTGATAAACGCAATTTTGCTCCACTACAAAGACAAGAGAACGAAGTTGCAACAAAGAATATAGTTCTTGAAGAGAAAGCTCGTTAAATCGCTTTATTTTCCATTGAATGCTTTTTGCCATTTTATTTCTTTTTTAAAAACTGTACTGATTTAATAATGGCTTCCAGTTCAAACATTAAATCTCTTTTTTGTTTAGAAGGTGCATAACAAAATCCTTCTATTATTAAAATCCGATTGTTTGGTTTGTCAATAATTGCATAATTAATGAACGGTCCATTCATTGATTCGTGAAGTAACTCCCAATTTCCTTTGGTTTCAAAAGTTTCTCTATTGAAAATTTTGGTTTTTGAATAATAAGGCGAAAATGCTGGCTCTGTAATCATTCTAGTTTTTGGAACAGCTCCATGAATATACATTCTACCAATAGAATCGCGAATTTGAATGATTCTATTTACGGCTTTACCATTATCTTTGATACTATTGAGAGGAACTTGATAAAAAACCAAACTCATGTTGCCACTTGTAATATCTTTTTTGAACCAAATAAACTTTTTTCCCTGCATTACCATCCGGTATCTGGAAGGAATGTTTATTTTGATATTAAATTTTTCGGCTACTTTTTTGAAATCTAAAACAGAATCTTTTTTAATTCTGTCTTGATAAACTTTAATTTCAGAAGTTTTTATTTTGCTAATAATTAGTGAATCATTTGCTTGAATAGTATCTAAAATTTCTTGAACCGTTTTGCCAGAAACATGCACAACTACTTGAGGATTGGCATATTCATTATCTTCAATTCTGAATTGGCTTTTGGCTTCTTTTTTAACTACAATAATATTTCTACTATTGCTCATAAAACCTTCTAGAAGTTTAACAGGATATTGGTTTAATGTGAAAATTGGTTCTTCTTGAGGCAAACCAACAACTGGCGAGGCAAATTTGTTTCGAACGCTATCGCCAATTTCTCCATTCCAAAGTTGGTCGTCTATAATCACGGCTACTTCGTTGGTTTTTCGGGAAGTTTCACTAGTGTTTTTAACTTCTTTAGAATTGCAAGAAGTAATAAATACACTTATGATAGAAAATAAAAAAAGGGCTTTATTCATGATTAGAAATAAAGCCCAAATTTATGTAAGATTTTTGTATTATCCGTTAATTTTTAATTTCATTCCCGGTTGGATGCTTTCGTCCTTTATGTTATTCCATTTTTTAATATCTGAAATACTAACACCAGGGAATTTTTTTGAAATACTAAATAAAGAATCTCCTTTTCTTACTTGGTACATTTTTTCTTTAGCTTTCTTCTGATTGGCAGCATATTCATTTTTTGTAGCTTTTTTATCAGCGTTAGAAACAATTTCTTCTTTACCAACTATTAGTTTGTAACCCTCTTTTATGTTGGTGTCTGAAAGCGAATTTAATTCTAATAAATCATTAACTGTAGTATTATATTTTCTAGCAATGGTTCCCAAATATTCGCCTTTACCAACTATGTGTTCAATATTTTTTAATTCGGCTTTAGAAATAGATTCTTCTTTAGCTTCTGTTAAACTTTCACCTGAAATTATTAATTGCGTTCCCACTTTTACATTGGTATCAATTAAATTATTCCATTCTTTAATGTTTTGAACTGTCACATTATTTTTTCTTGCAATAATACTCAGGTTATCGCCTTTAGCTACAACATAATAGTTTTCAGATTTTGAAGTTGTATCAACCTTTTCTTCTTTTTTAGCTCTAGAAATTTTTGGTTCAACAGAAACTATTTCTTCTTTTTTAGAAGCAAATGGCTGTTTCACTTCTTTCTTAACAGTGGTTACTACTTTCTCGTTTTTGATTATTTTTAAATTATCTCCAAGTCCAATATTGGTGCCTTTTATTTTGTTCCATCTTTTGATGTCTGCTACTGAAACTTCATATTTATCGGCAATTTCACCAAGTACATCACCTTTTTTAACTTTATGATATTTAGTAACATCTTTGTAGGTTATCACTTTTTCGGTCTTGAAAACTTTTTCAGATTTCAACTCGTTTGAAGCAATGCTATTGTTTTCATTAGCAATTACTTTAGGCAATTTGGTTGCAACAGAATCGGTTTTTGAATCTTTTTTATCTTTGATAGCAATTCTTTCCGTTGTTATAATTTTTAGGTTTCTACCTATTGGCGCAGTATTGCTTTTAAGTTTGTTCCATTTTTTTATATCACTTATAGATACCAAATGCCTGTCTGCAATTTCGCTCAGATTATCGCCTTTTCTAACTTTGTGATATTTTGTTCTAGTAATATATTCTCTCTCTGAGAAAGCAACATTAGTAGAGTCATTTTGTTTTACAGATGCTAAACGTTCATAAGGACGTTCTCTTTTGTCTGCTTGATATTTTACATAAGCATACACCTTGTCTTCGTTAGAGGCAAATATCGAAATCTTGTCTTTTGGTAATCGTAAGAAGTTTTTCTCGCCAGAAATTGCTGGAATTTCATTTCTTTTAAACGAAGGATTAAAAAACTGTATTTCAGCCACAGGAACATCTAACAAATCAGAAATTTGCTTGAACGTTATGTGGTTTTTAATCATAATGGTGTCGGTTGCAAAATGATTAGCAACGGCTTTATTTGGCACTATTCCGTGTTCTTTATGATATTCAAAAATATACATTGTTGCCAAAAAAGCTGGAAGATATCCTTGGGTTTCCTTTGGAAGATTTTTTCTAATATTCCAATAATTTTGTTGACCTCCTGAACGACGAATGGCTTTAGCAACATTGCCAGGGCCAGAATTGTATGACGCTAAAACCAAATCCCAATCGCCAAAAATTTTGTACATATTGGTCATGTATTGGGTTGCAGCTTGACTTGCTCTTAACGGATCGCTTCTTTCATCAACATAAGAAGTAATGTTCAATCCGTATTGCTTACCTGTTTGATACATAAATTGCCACAATCCTGTTGCACCAACTCTAGAAACGGCTCTCGGATTTAAAGCAGATTCTACAACAGCAAGGTATTTAATTTCTAATGGGATGTTTTGAACCGCTAAAGCTTCTTCAAATATTGGAAAATAAAACTGCGATATTCCCATTAACCTTTCAAAACCCTTTTTTCTATTTTTTAAGAACGATTTGATAACATTTTCTAAACCAATGTTATACTCAATATTGAATGGCGATTTTTCGTCTAATATCTTTAACCGTTCTTTCAATAATTCTGTTGGCAATTCGTAATCAACAGGCTTGTCGATATCGATGTTTTTTATATCTTCTAGAAGTGTGCTGTAAACGTCTAAAGAGGTTAATTCCTTCATCCAAAGACTGTCAATACAAGACGCCATTTCATCAGTAACGAAAGTTGCTTTGATGGAATCTAAGTAGGAAGTTTTGGTCTCTTTTTTTACAATCGAATCTTGTTTTGTTGCAACTTCTTGTCCGAAAACAACTGAAGTAGCTATCAATAGAAACGCTGATAATTTATTTTTTATAATCATATTTTTTTCTCAAATTTTTGCTATTCAGCATTTTATGCCAAAAAGCAAAGTTACCAAGTTTAACGTTACAATGTGTTTAATTATTGTTAAAGTAGTTTTTTAGTCTAAAATTGCTTGAATGCCTGGCAAAATTCTTCCTTCAAGCATTTCAAGCATAGCGCCTCCACCTGTAGAAACATAACTCATTTTATCTTCTAAACCAAACTGTTTTACGGCAGAAACGGAGTCGCCACCACCAACAAGTGAGAAAGCCCCATTGGTAGTAGATGCTGCAATGTATTCACCCAATGTAATGGTTCCGTGAGCAAATTTTTCCATTTCAAAAACACCTAACGGACCATTCCAAAGAATTGTTTTGGAGTCCATTATAATTTTTTTGAAATTTTCTAATGATTTGGGTCCGGCGTCAAGTCCTTGCCATCCGTCAGGAATTTCACGAACATCAACAATTTGAGTTGCTGCATCGTTTGAAAACGCATTAGCAGCAACAACATCAACTGGAATGTGAATGTGAACGCCTTTTTCTTTAGCTTTATGTAAAATTTCGATGGCTAAATCAAGCTTATCGTCTTCACAAATAGAATCTCCAACTTTTCCGCCCAGTGCTTTAATAAAGGTAAAAGTCATTCCGCCACCAATTATCATGTGATCTACTTTGTCTAAGATATTCTCTATAACCGTGATTTTAGAAGAAACTTTAGAACCTCCAAGCACTGCAGTTACAGGTTTCACCGAATTATTTAAAACTCGGTTTAAACTGTCTATTTCTTTAGCCAAAAGCAATCCAAAACATTTTTGATTTGGAAAAAACTGCGCCACAATTGTTGTTGAGGCATGAGCTCTATGAGCCGTTCCAAAAGCATCATTTACATAGATATCTCCTAGTTGCGAGAGTTCTCTAGCAAAATCAATATCTCCGGCTTCTTCTTCAGGATAAAACCGTAAATTTTCTAGTAGCAAAACTTGACCTGATTGTAAATTTGCAGCAGCATTAAAAGCAACTTCTCCTCTACAATCTGAAGCAAATTCTACCTTTATTCCAAGAACTTCTGAAACTGTTTTAACAATATGTTTTAAAGAATATTTTTCTTCCTTTCCTTTAGGCCTTCCTAAGTGAGACATAAGAATTACACTTCCGCCATCTGAAAGAATTTTATCAATTGTTGGCTTTGCAGCTTCTATTCTGTTGGTGTCTGTAACGTTAAAATTTTCGTCTAACGGCACATTAAAATCTACTCTAATTAAAGCTTTTTTATCTTTGAAATTGAAATCTATTAAGGTTTTCATATTAATGGTAGTATTAATTGATAGTATTTTGCAAATATAAGTAATTTGTTTTTTATTGAAAATGAGAAATGTCAGTTCGCTCAATCTCTCAATAATTATAACATTTTTCATCTCTTAGAATACTAATTTAACATTCATTATTTTAAGTTTTTTCTAATTGTAGTTTGAAAGTTATTAAAAAACGAACGTTAATTTTTATTATCTTTGCTTATGCAGTTTTCAGAAATTTTAGGACAAGAACATATTAAAAACCACTTAATTAGAAGTGTAGACTTGGGACGAATTCCACATGCACAACTGTTTGTTGGTCCAGAAGGAAGTGGTACATTAGCCATAGCAATCGCTTATGCTCAATATATTGTTTGCCAAAATTCTGGAGATGAAAATTTTGGACAGAATGAGGCTTGTAATTTAAAATTCAATCATTTACAACATCCAGATTTACATTTTGTTTATCCAACTGTTTCTACTGAAGATGTAAAGACAAAACCAAAAAGTTTAGATTTTATTCAAGAATGGCGCCAATTCATTGCCGAGAATGTTTATGGTGGCTTGTTTGATTGGTATAAAATACTTGGGGTTCAGAATAAACAAGGGATGATTCGTGTTGAAGATGCTTCTGAAGTTTTAAAATCATTAGCCTTAAAATCGCACGAAGGCGGATACAAAATTATGATTATTTGGATGGCCGATAAAATGAATTTGGATGCCTCCAATAAACTTTTAAAACTTCTTGAAGAACCAACTGATAAGACAGTTTTTATATTAATTTCTGAAAATGAAGAAGATATTATTCAAACCATTCGTTCGCGTTGTCAAGTTTTACATTTTAACGGATTACCAGAAAATGTGATTTCTGAAGCTTTGGTTTCACGTGAAAATATTGATGAAAAATTAGCCTTCAAAATTGCGCATCAAGCTCAAGGAAATTTCAACAAAGCTTTAACTATTTTAAAAGATGACACTGACGATTTGCCTTTTGAAAAATGGTTCGTAGACTGGGTTCGTGCTGCTTATAAAGCTAAAGGAAATGCCTCTGCAATTCAAGATTTAATAGCTTGGAGTGAACAAATTGCCAGTTTGGGGCGTGAAGCTCAAAAGAAATTTTTGAATTATTGTATAGACCTGTTTCGTCAGGCATTATTGCTGAATTATCAAGCTGAAAAATTGGTTTATATGGAACCTACCGTTGAGGGTTTTAAATTAGAAAAACTAGCTCCTTTTGTAACAGGAAATAATATTACTGAAATTTTTAAAGAATTATCCGATGCGTCCTATCATATTGAACGCAACGGAAATGCAAAAATAATTCTTACTGATTTATCAATAAAACTTACTCGTTTAATTCATAAAAAATAAACCATGAATAATACCGCCTCTGTTTTGGTTTTAGTTTTTCTAACTATAACTTTTATCCTGTCGGCTCACGACAAACTTTTTCATTGGAACGATTCTATGGCTTGGATGAAGCCTCATTTTGAAAAAACCTTTTTAAAAAACTATGTTCCACAAGTTGTGGGAGTTTTAGTCTTTTTTGAATTAATAGCCGGAATTTCTTGCGTTGTAGGAATCATAGAACTTTACATTAATGGTGGCAGAATGTTTGGTTTTTATGGTGCCGTTTTTTCATGTATCTCTTTATTAATGATGTTGTTTGGTCAACGTTTGGCAAAAGATTTTGATGGAGCTAGAACGATAGCTATTTATTTTATTATAGCTATTTTAGGTGTTTTTTGGTTAAGTTAAACATTTAATACCGATTATGTATTCAATATAGTCCAATAAAATTGGACTTTTTTCATACTATATCGGCATTATACCTCATGCTATTGGACTATTTTATAAATATTAATGGTATAAACTTGCCTTAAACATTCTCAATTCTTCCCAAGAAAAATCGTCGCCTAACTGTTCTTTCATTGGTGTTAATGACTCTTCTTTGTAATCGTAAAAAGCTTTAGACAAAATTTCGATTTTATCTTTTGGCATAATATCAGTGATGTTAACCGCTTTTTCTTGAATTAATTTTGTGAAATGTGATAAAATTGTTGAAACGCTGAACTTTCTTAAAACAGCAATTTCTTCAAATGAATTGCCTTCTAACCAAAGTTCATGTGTTATTTGAGCTGTTGGTTTTTTTTGTGTCTTTTCTGACTTCTTTTTCTTTGGTTCATAATAACTTACTTCACCTTTATCTTCAATTAAATTAAGATTTTTTCGCTTAAAATCTTCAACAACTTGCTGCATTTTATTGAGTTTGTAATGCTTTATTTCTGAAGAGTTTAAACTTTCTTTGCTGATGGTTTTTCTAATCATAATAGTTTCCATCAACAATTTAGCCTTCATCAATCGCAATAGAGCTTTCGTTTGCAAATCTTCTAAATCTAGTAATTCGTCGTAAAATTGTTTGGCTTGTTTGACTCTTTTTATTTCTTCAATTTTGTATAAAATTTCATACTCTAGCTGGTCTAATTTATCAAAAAAATAACCATAAGCTGCTTGAATTCTATCGTTAATAAATTGATAGTCAGTATTTTCTGTAGAAAAAAGTTTATTTAGTTGCAAAATAAATTTTCTTGAAGGATCAATCAATGAATCACAAAGTTCTAACTGTTGTGCTGCCCAATTGGCATATTTAGATTTAACCGATTTGTCACTATCTAAATAACTAAACTTGTGATTGCGCCATTCTTGAGCAAGTTCTGTCCAATCAAAACTGTTTATTAAATAATTATAAATAAAGTTTTTGGTTTCGTTTTTTAAAGTTTTTTCTAACTGATCTTCAGATGCTTTATTCAAAGAATAATCCATTACATCTTGATCGCTAGAAATACCATTCATTTGCAGCGGAGAGAGCAAAACTAAACCACTTAAAGAACGTAAGCGAGAAAGAGCAACATAGGCTTGACCTGGAAGAAAAACTTGCGACACATCGAGCGCTGCTTTATCAAAAGTTAGCCCTTGACTTTTATGTACTGTTATTGCCCACGCCAACTTAATAGGATAATGCACAAAAGTACCTAAAACTTCCTCCTGAACCTCTTTTGTGTTTTCGTCTATAGAATATCTAATATTTTGCCATTCATATTTTTCGACCTCAATGTTTTTGTTTTCATCGGGAAAATGAACTACTATTTCTTTATCTGAAATAGCTTTTATAAAACCTATTTTGCCATTAAAAAATTTCTTTTCGAAGGACAAATCATTCTTAATAAACATAATTTGAGCTCCAATTTTTAGTTCTAATTTTTCTTCTAATGGATAGATTTTATCTGGAAAATCACCTGTTATTTCGGCATAATAGGTTTTTGATCTTCCTTCTAAATCTTGAAGAGATTGAAAATTTATAGTATCTGCTTTTACGTTATGTGTGGTAAGAGTGATGTAACCTTTGTTGGCTTTTAAATCAAAGTTTGGCTTTACAAATTCGTTTAAAATTTGAATATCGTTTTGTGTTATTTTGTTGTTTCTCAAGTTATTAAGCACCGAAATAAAACGATTATCTGTTTGTCTAAAAATTTTAGATAGTTCTATATATAAAGGTGGAAATTGCTCGATTACATGGGAATGAAAAAAGAATTTTCCTTTATAATATTGTTTTAAAGTTCGCCATTCTTCATCACGAATAACTGGTGGTAGTTGCAATAAATCGCCTATAAAAAGCACTTGAACGCCACCAAAAGGTTGTGTTTTTTTACGAACCGATTGCATCATAAAGTCCATAGCATCTAATAAATCGGAACGTAACATACTGACTTCATCTATAATCAGTAGCTCCATATTTTTTATAACTGCTTTCTTTATTGCGCTCATTCTAAAGTGTCTACGGAGTGTAGCGCGGCTTTCAAACTTAGTGTTTTCGGCAAAATGTGGTGTAGAATTGTTTGGAATAAATCCTCCAAAAGGCAGTTGAAACATAGAATGAATTGTGACGCCCCCTGCATTTAAAGCAGCAATTCCTGTGGGCGCAACAACTACACAATTCTTGTGAGTAGTTCTAATAATTTCTTTGAGAAGAGTAGTTTTTCCGGTTCCTGCTTTTCCTGTGAGGAATACAGAACGGTTGGTTTGATTGATGAATTGCAAAACATATTTTGCTTCTGCTGATACAAATTCCATGGCTTATATTTTAAAAAGCAAATATAAAAGTTTGTCAATCAATATACAAACAAAAAAACGCCTTCTTTTGAAAGGCGCCTATTTATAATTAAAAAACTAAAATTATTTCTTAGCTTCTTCTTTATTATCTGTAGGTTTTTCTTCCTTTTTTCCTTCAGACTTATACTTATCGTTTACTATTTTAATTAATTCTTTAGTGATATCATAGCTGTCTTTAGCATACAAAACGGTAGCTGCTTCACCTGTTCCAAAAACATAATCATATCCTTTGTCTTTACCATATTCTTTGAATATTTTTTTATATTTAGTGATCAAAGAATCCATTTCTTTACCGCTTTCTGTTTGCAATTGTTGCAACATTCCTTGTTGAGCATATTGCAACTCTTGTTCTCTTTGTTGCAATTCTGCGCCTTTTTGTTGTGCCCAAGCCTGACCTCTAGCCATTGCATTTTGTTTGAAACTGGCTGCTTCACTTTCAAATTTTTCTGCAGCAACTTTCAATCTTGAATCCATTACATCGGCTTTAGCTTTGTATTTTTCTTCTATATCTTTTTTCTCTATAGATTCATCCAAAAGTTTATTGGTATCGATATACGCTGTTTTAAATTCTTTTGCTTCTGTTGTTTTGTTACATGATACAATTGCAACTGCCATGGCAAGACCTACTATAATTTTTTTCATTTTAAAATTGTTATTTTTTCTATTTGCCAAAAGTATTAAATTTTAGTCGTAAAAAATAAAAAGTTATAAAATTGACCCAATTTTAATAGCATAATCGTTTTTTATTGTTTTAAAAACATAAATAGTAATTTTCTATTAAAAACAGATCGAAATAAAGCTTTTTAAGAAACGTTCTAGTTTTAGTTAACCAAAAGTATTGTTTGTTCTATAATCATCTATATTTCGCTTTTATTTTAATTTTTAGTGTTTTTTATTACATAAATATGCGAAGAATACTCCTTATTTTGACTTCCTTTCCAATTGGATTTCCATCCGACGAAAAATGCTTTGATAAAATTCATTTTTCCTGTTTTATATTTTTCAGATAAAAGGCTAACATAAAAACTATCAAATTTCATTGGAAGCACTTTTACTAATTCTAAATTTTCTTTAGCAAATAATTTTTGAATGGCTGTTTTAGAAAAATGCCACAAATGAATTGGCACATCATAGGCCGCCCAAAAAGTTCCATAATATTTTGCATCGAATGATTTAAAATTGGGAACTGCAATAATTAATGTTCCTTTTGGTTTTATTAATCTTTTTAATTCTTTAATCTGATGTTCTAAATTGGGAACATGTTCTAATACATGCCACATTGTGATTACATCAAATGAATTGCTTTCTAGTTCTGAAAGATGTTCTACAAACGATACGCCTTTTTTTATGGCAATTGTTTTTGCTTTTTCGCTTGGCTCTATTCCAATTGTTTCCCAACCATCATTTTTACAAACCGATAAAAAATCGCCTACTCCTGCTCCAATATCTAAAATTCTTCCTTTTACAGATTCTGTATTGATTAACTTTAATTTATTTTTTAAAGCAATTCCTTTTACAAACTGATACATTTTTTCAAACAACGATTTGTTTCCATCTGTGTGAGAAATGTAATCAACACTTTCATAATAACTAGGAAGTTTTTCTAAAGATGGTTGTGGATGCGTAATCAACATATCCAAATCTTCTTTATAAAGCAACTCAAAAGTTTCTTTTGAAACCGAATAATCTTTTACGTTTAAAAAATGTTTTGTTTTTTCAATATTCATTAAATTCTCTTTATTTATAGGTGTTAACAAAGTTGGTTTCACGTGGAACAAATTTATTTTAGATTTTAAAAATCTGATGTTAAATATCTAAAATCTAATATTATCTTCCCATGTAAATTAACAATACGGAAATATCACTTGGAGAAACTCCGCTTATTCTAGAAGCTTGAGAAATTGTAACAGGACGAATTTTACTTAATTTTTGTCGCGCTTCCATAGACATCGATTTTATATTATTATAGTCGAAATTTTCCGGAATTTTCACATCCTCCAAACGAGTGAGTTTATCGGCATTATTTCTTTCTTTTTCAATATAGCCAGAATACTTAACATTAATTTCAGCTTGTTCAATAATTTCTTTATCTAAATTATTATCCTCTATGTATTGTTTTACTTTATCAAATTTTACAAAATCGTCTAAATCAATTTGTGGACGAGAAAAAACTTTAAACATTTTATCTGATTGAACCATTGGCGAACTTCCTTTGGCTTCTAAAACAGGATTTGCTTCTTCAATAGTTACACTAGTTTCTTTAAAGAAATTCACCATAGCATCACTTTTAGCAAACTTTTCTTCCATTCTACGCATTCTCTTTTCTGAAGCCAAACCAATCGCAAATGATTTTGGCGTTAAGCGAGAATCGGCATTATCCTGTCTTAAAAGGGTTCTAAACTCAGCGCGAGAAGTAAACATTCTATAAGGCTCTTCTGTTCCTTTAGTAATTAAATCGTCTATTAAAACGCCAATATAAGCTTCATCTCTTTTAAGAATCATTGGTTCTTGCTCTTTAACTTTGAGCGCGGCATTAATGCCTGCCATCATTCCTTGAGAAGCTGCCTCTTCATAACCAGTTGTTCCGTTTATTTGACCAGCAAAATACAAACCATTAACTAACTTGGTTTCTAAAGTATGCTTCAATTGCGTTGGTGGAAAATAATCATATTCTATTGCATATCCGGGTCTAAAGAATTTTACTTTTTCAAAACCTGCAACAGAACGAAGTGCTTTAAATTGAACATCTTCTGGTAAAGACGTTGAAAAGCCATTTACATAAACTTCAACCGTATTCCAGCCTTCGGGTTCAATAAAAAGTTGATGTCTTTCTTTATCAGCAAAGCGATTAATTTTATCTTCAATAGAGGGACAATACCTTGGACCAAGTGATTTAATTCTTCCATTAAACATTGGAGACCTATCAAAACCTTCTCTCAAAATATCGTGCACTTCAAGTGAAGTATAAGTCATATAACAAGAACGCTGTTGCACTAAAGGTTTGGTTTGATCGGAATAGGAAAACTTATCAGGATTTACATCACCAGGTTCTTCTTGCATTTTAGAATAATCTAAAGAACGACCATCAACTCTTGGTGGTGTTCCCGTTTTCATTCTTCCTGATTCAAAACCTACGTTAACTAAATCTTCAGATATTCCGTAAGCAGCACTCTCGCCAGCTCTTCCTCCTCCAAATTGTTTGTCGCCAATATGAATCAAACCGTTTAGAAAAGTACCATTAGTTAGAACAACTTTTTTAGCTTTAATTTCAATTCCCAAAGAAGTCTTTATTCCTTCTATATTTCCGTTCTTAATAATCAAGCCCGAAACCATTTCTTGATAAAAATCAACATTAGGAGTTCGCTCAAGCATTAAGCGCCATTCTTCTGCAAAACGCATTCTGTCTGATTGAACACGTGGCGACCACATAGCAGGTCCTTTAGATTTATTGAGCATCTTAAACTGAATGGCTGTTTTATCAGAAACAATTCCGGAATAACCTCCAAGCGCATCAATTTCTCGAACAATTTGTCCTTTAGCAATTCCGCCCATAGCAGGATTGCAAGACATTTGAGCAATGTTCTGCAAACTCATTGTAACCAATAAGGTTGAACAGCCTAAATTGGCAGCAGCAGCAGCAGCTTCACAACCTGCATGACCAGCGCCAACAACAATAACATCGTATTTTTCTAAAAACATTTTATTTTGATTCGAGTTGATTGTATACTCGATTTATTTATTGTTCCACGTGGAACGTTTGTAAATTCAAATTGTAAAAAAACAATTAATGTTCCACGTGAAACATTTTGATTTTTTCGTCTTCCTTAGAACGCATCATTAGTTCTTCTTCTTCGGTTTTATCGCTATAACCACAATAATGTAAAACACCGTGAGCTAGAACTCTTTTAAGTTCTTCATCAAATGTAACCTCATATACCATGGCGTTTTCACGCACTCTTTCTATAGAAACAAAAATATCACCGTGTAATTCATTTCCTATAGAATAATCAAAGCTAATAATGTCAGTATAGTAATCGTGATTTAGATATTGTTTGTTAATTTCGAGTAGGTATTCATCATCACAAAGGATATAATTAATGTCACCTTCTTTCTTGTTTTCAGAGGTAATAACATTTGATATCCATAAAGAAAGTTGCTCTTCGTTCTCTAATTGAAATTCTAATTCGTAATTAAAATTAATCATTTGTTTTGAAATATTCTTGAACCTTTTGGTTAAAATTAGAGCGCAAAGGTAAGGTTTGTCTATTTAAAATCTCAACACTATTTAAATATTCTTGTAATCTTTTAGGTAGAGCATTGGTTGCATTAGTAAATTCTTTTTTGTTAGTCTCTGATTGACGTTTCTTCTCTTCGCCTTGTTGTTGAACAGCTTTTTCTAGTTTAAGCATTTCATATTTTAAGTTTAGAATTTTTTGAAGTACATCATTATTAAAACCTTTGTTCAATAATTGCTTCTCTATTTGCTTCATTTGATTTAAAGCATTTTGACCTTGACCACCCAAACCTTGTTTGTTAAGTTCGTTTTGCAATGCTTCTCTTAACTGTTGTTGCTCTTTATAAATTTCCATAATTGCCTTTGCATCTCCTTCTCCATCCTCTCCGTTTTCGCCATCAGAATTGCCTTGACTGTTTCCGCTACCACCACTTTTTCCGTCTTTTCCAGATTTACCTTTACCCTCTTTTCCTTCCTTCTGACCTTCTTTATCACTACCTTGTTCTCCTTCTTTTCCATCTTTACTATCGCCTGGCTTTTGACCAGGTTTCATACCTTTCTTCATTTTTTCTCCAAGACCTTCTTGTTTTTTTATAATGTCAGGCAGCTGCATTCCGCTACCTTCCCCAGGTTTAGGCTTGCCTTTACCTGCTCCAGACATGGACATTTGCATTTGCATAGCATTCATAGTGTCTGCTAACATATCTGCCAATTTATTAGCCGAACTTACAGCAAATTGTTGGTGGGAAACTCCTTTAGAAACATTAGCATCGGCAAGAGTCTCTAATGCTTTATCAACATTGTATTGAACATTTCCGACCTCAGTTGTAACTTCTTCAGCAATTTTAGGATTTCGTAATGATAGCGCAAACAAACTATCATCGACATGTTTAAATTGTTGTTTTAAATCTTGCTGAATTTTAAGGTTTTTATTAAATCCTAAAGAACCTCTTTTAAGACCTCTAAACTCTTTCATAACATTTTCTTGAGAGAAAGAATACGCTAAAAGATTATCTAGAATTTGACGCAACATAGCAACATCTTCTTCCATTTGCTCCATTTCGCCCGACTCCATACTTGCTTGCATGTCTTGACTCATTTGCTTCATTTTCTTTGAAGCACTTTTTTGCTTTGGTTTTGCAGCTGCCTTTGCCTCTTTCTTTAATTCATCAGATGCCTTTTTCAAATCTTCGTCAATACTTTTTTCTTTTGGTGCTGTTTCTGGTAGCTCTACCGGAGTTTTTAATTCTTTGTTTTCTTTATCTAATTCGTTAAGTTCCTCTTGAATTTTATCGAACTCCTTGTTTATTTCTTCTTGCTTTTCAGTAGTATTTTCTTTGTCATTTTCAGACAATTTATCTTGCTTTTCTGAAAGTTTATCTAACTTATCTGCAATTTGTTCTGCTTTCTTTTCTACGTAATATTTCTTAGTCAATTCTACTAATTGCTGTAAACTCTTTGTTTGATTTTTACTTTGCTGTTTGAGCTTATCCATCTTTTCAAACAACTCTTCTTTTTGCAATTTCTCATTTAACCTTTGAAGTTCGTCCAAAAGTTTTTTATTTTTTTCTAAGTCTTTTTCAACTTTATCTAAACGTTCTATCAAAACCTCTTTTACTTCATCTTTCTTTTCAGTTTTAACTTTGTCTAAATTCTCTTTCATCTTTTCAGCAAAATTTTTCATCAACTCATCTTGCTGTTTTTGTTTGTTCAAGAAATCATTAACCTTTTGCTGTTCTTTAAATTCAAGATTGTCTTTCTCTTTACCCATTTTTTGCAACTTCTCCATTTCGTTCAATTGCTTATCTTGAGTTTTTAAAGATTTTTCTAATGAATTGATATTATCATTTTGCTGTTGTAAAACTTGGTCTTCCTTCTCAGTTTCTGTAGCAATTCTATTTGAAAAAACAGCAGACTTTGCACTCTTGAAATTGTGTAAAGCATCGTTATCGAAAATCTCGAAATAATATTCATACGAAACGCCTTCTTCTACAGGTAAATTACTTGGGAAAGCAAAAACAAATTGGTCATAAACATCTCTTTTTACTGCAATTGTTCCACGTTTGGCTATATTAGGTTTGCCTTTTGGATAATAAACTACTTGCAATTTTGAAAGACCGTAATCATCTGAAACTTGCCCTAATACATAGTTTTTTTCGATTTTAAGACTGTCTGGCGCATTTCCTACAGTAATTGTTGGAAATTGATCTTTAACCACAGAAATCTGATAATTTAACTTTTCGTAATTTTGAACCTTATTATTTGAAGTAACAATTTGATAATCTGTATTTTGAACAATATTTTTTGACAACAAAAATTGATTTTCTTGTTTTGTAAAGACGAACTTATTTGAAGCATCCAACCATTCTACTTTTTGAGTAGCTAACGTATTCATTCTCCAAGTTACACGAGTTCCTTCTGGTAGTACAGCATTACCCGTTCCTTTTATTATCTCTGATTTCTTATTCAAATAACTGGGGAAATTCAAAACCATTTCGAAGTTTGCAATCGATGGAACAGTGACAACATTTAATTCGTAATCATTAGACGAAACCTCATTTGCTTCTATGTGAAATTCTACATTTTCTTTTGGATTTGGAATAACAAACTGAAATTCTCCAGGCTTAGAACTTTCCATAAAATAGCTTTCTTCACCAATAAAAATCAGGGCATTTTCGGGTACTATTTTTCCAACTGTTTTAACTTTAAGAAGAAAATCTTGGTTTTGTTCGGTTTGTAAAGACTTGTTTAAAAGTTGAAATTCAAAAGGAGCTGGAGGTAAAAATTGTTGTTTAAAATTCACCACACGATTCAAACTTTGAGAAATAAAACTGCTATTTCCTGACAAATAGAAAAAAGCAAAAAACAAAATTGGAATAATTGCTAAGGGTAAAAATTTCTTATTACTTGCAAAATTAATTGCATTTCCAAAAGGAATGGGTTGTAGCGTATTGGCTTTCTGTTCGATTGAAGCTACTAATAATTCTGATTTGTTTTTGTCTTGAGATAGTTGTAAAAAATTAGTAAGCTTATCTCCTACTTCATTAAAATGATTTCCTATAATTTTGGAAGCATCGTCATAATTAATTCCTTTTTGAAGTTTGAATAATTTAAAAATAGGAAATAAAATGAATCGCAACAGCAAGAAAAGTTCAACTGCAATGAATGTCCAAAATAAAATGGTTCTCGGAGTAGGTTTTAGCCAAAGAAAATATTCTACAAAAAGCGTAAAAAGAAAATAAAGCAAACCTATTCCGACGAAGAAAATGGTTCCACGAAGTAATTCGTTGGTGTAAAACTTCTTATTAAACTGTTCGAGTTTATCGAATATAATGTTTTGATGTTCCAAAATTGATGCTGCTTTGTTTATAACCGATAAAATTACAAATTTTACTGAACTAAAAAAGGTAAAAAAAATATAAAACTTTAGAGAATAAAAAAAGCCCAGTCGAAACTGGGCAAACATATTTTTTTATAGTGCAGCAATAAAGCGATTAAATCCTTAGAGGGGCACTTTCAGATTACAAAAATACAAATTAAAAACTAAATAACAAATGTTTTTAAAAATCGGTTTTACTTTTTATAATATCTTTAACTTTTTGGTTTACAAAGTATTTATCCAATATTGTTTTTAATTGAATTTCAAAATCATTTCTCCTATTTTCAGAAATTGAATATAATAAAAATGAAATTACCTTACACGCAGCGTCTAAAGTATGTGTGTTACGACTAGAGTAATTTATTTGATGTATTTTAGAAAAACCTTTTCCTAAATTTAGGTCATATAAAACTCCTCCATGTGCACAGATATTTCTTAAAAAAATTATATTTTTCATAAAATTCATAAATTTATAAATATCATACATATCATAACAATTTGAAATTCTTTCTTTTATATTGTCTTCATTTAAACTTTCAAAAATCTTAAAAACAGTGCCAAATGTAAAATATTCTAATGTTTTCCATGCTGGCGCATATTTGTCATTTATATATTTTTTGTGATGATTTTTAATAACATTAATACGTTTAAAATCTTCATTATAATGATTATCAAAATCTTTAATAAATTGATTATTTATTACCTTGGGATCAACAAACCAAGTAGGAGAATTTTTATATTTATTTGAAATATAATATACAACTTTAGTTCTAAAATTAATTTCAATCCTGGTAAGATATTGCGTTAATAAAAATCTCAATTCTGTATCAAAATAATACAAATCTGTTATGTCCTTAAAATTAACATTTTCTGCAAACTCTTCTTTTTTAGAATTATAAAAATGATGCCAATAAAAACCTAAACGATAGTAACCAATATCTAATAATGTCTCTTTTGCTTTATCTAAATCCTCAATAATTAAACCTCTTTTTTGTAACAGATTTATCTGATCTTCAATACTTGTTGCTACATTTCCCATGAAAACATTTAAAAATGAAAAGATAAAAGTAAATATAATTTTCTTGAAACCTTATCTTTGCCTCAAATTATATCAAAATGTCTAAACAAGTTCGTGTGCGTTTTGCACCAAGTCCAACAGGACCATTGCATATTGGTGGGGTAAGAACCGCTTTATTTAATTATCTATTTGCAAAAAAAAATGGTGGTGTTTTCTATTTACGAATTGAAGATACCGACCAAAACAGATTTGTTCCTGGAGCAGAAGAATATATTATGGAAGCCCTAGAATGGTTAGGAATTGCACCAAGTGAAACCGTTGGAAAAAACGAAAAATTTGGACCTTATCGTCAATCTGAAAGAAAAGATTTATACAAACAATATGCTGACCAATTGATTAATTCGGGTTGGGCTTATTATGCCTTTGACACAGCAGATGCTTTGGATGCGCATAGAAAACAACACGAAGCTGAAGGAAAAACTTTTATTTACAACTGGCATAATCGTGAAAAATTAGATACATCCTTAGTAATTTCAAAAGAAGAAACCGAAAAACGAATTGCATCAG
>JAIFLT010000125.1 GCA_020048955.1 Flavobacterium sp. | reverse complement strand
ACAAAAACCCAAGCGCCAGGAAAAATTTGTTGTGTAATCAGCATGCCTTTCCAACTAAATCGACTTTGTTCTTCATCACCAAGTAAGAATGGATTGTGACTAAAATTAACATTGGCACCAGCATAAACAGAAACAGCTGGAAGTAGTTGACGCCATTTAAACCTGTGATTGGCTTTCCAACTGTATAAATCAATTTTTCCTTCGTTTTTTTTAAATGGATCATAGACCAAATATTTTAATCCAAATAATGATGATTTTATTCCTTTTCTTGTTTGTTCAGTCAAATTATAAGATGTATAGGTATCGTTTTGATAATTTAATTCTAGAATTGTTTCCAATTGTTCCTTAAAAAAACCATATCTTACATTAAAATCTCCACTGAATCCAGAGGCGCTATAATCTAAAACACTATGTTTTTCATTGGCATAGCTTAATCCAGATTCTATTTGTATAACTGTTTTCCCAACGGCAAATGCCGACATAGACTCACCAGGGCGATTGGAATTAATAACATCAGTAAACTGAGCATTAACTTTTGTAAGCGATGTAAGTACAAGAAATAGTGCAAAAAGATTTATTTTCATTTTTAGCGAGTTTACTTTTTGTTTAAAGAAATTCAAATGTACTATTAATTTATTATTTATTTAAGAGCTAATGCTAATTTTGAATGTTTGAATTTAGTATTTTTGACAAAATTTTTATTTTATGCAAGAAGCAGGATTTCCAACAATAGTAAGAACATTGTTTTGGTTTGTAGCTATTTATTACATTATTAAGTTTTTAGCACGTTTATTCTTACCAGTTATTGCTAAAAAAGTGGTTGAAAAAGCAACACAACAATTTCAAGAACAAACAAAACAACAAAGCCAACAATATCAGGATAATTATAATTCATCAACTAAAAGCGATAAACCTCGAGAAACAAAAAAAGTTGGAGAGTATATTGATTATGAAGAAATTGATTAAAAGTTTAAGAGTTTAAAAGTTTAAGAGTTTAAAAGTTTATAAGTTTAAGAGGTAGAATATCCAACATCCAACATCCAACATCCAACATCTAAAATCTAATATTTAAAATGAAGCAACTTCAAAAATTATATCCCCATATACTTGCCATTGGTGGTTTTATTCTAATTGCAATAATTTATTTTTATCCAGTGCTACAAGGTAAAAAGATTTATCAATCAGATATTGTACAATATACGGCAATGGCTAAAGAGCAAAATGATTTTAGAGCCTCAGAAAACACTGAACCCTATTGGACTAATGCTGCTTTTGGAGGAATGCCAACCTATCAATTGGGAGCCAAATATCCAAATGATTTTATTGGTCATATTGACGATGCACTACGTTTTTTACCTCGCCCAGCAGATTATTTGTTTCTCTATTTCTTAGGATTTTATGGATTAATGTTGGTCTTAAAAATAGATCCATTAAAAGCCTTCTTTGGAGCATTAGCTTTTGGATTTTCTACCTATTTGATAATTATTCTTGGCGTCGGACATAATGCAAAAGCGCATGCAATAGCCTACATGCCCTTGGTTGTGGCAGGTGTTATTATGGTTTTTAATAAAAGATTTTTCTATGGAGGAATGTTAACTATGTTTGCAGTAGCTTTAGAAATCAATGCCAATCACTTTCAAATGACGTATTATTTGTTGATTGTTCTTATTGGTTTAGGAATTTATTATTCTTATAAGTTTATTAAAAACAATGAAATAAAAACGTTATTAAACGTTGCGGGAACTTTTGTTGTAGCTTTAATTTTTGCAATTGGCTCTAATGCAACAAGTTTATTGGCTACAAAAGAATATGCCGATTTTAGTACAAGAGGGAAAAGTGACTTAAAATTACAACCAGACGGAACTAAAAAAGTAAGCACTTCTACTTTAGATAAAGAATACATTAACGAATATAGCTACGGAATTGCAGAAAGTTTTAACCTAATTGCACCAAGACTTTTTGGAGGAGGAAGTGCAGAAGAGCTTGATGAAAACGCTGCAGTATACGATTACATGTTAAAATATGGAGCATCAGAAGGAGAAGCTAAACAGTTTACTTCTTATTATGCAAGAACTTATTGGGGTGAACAACCTAGTGTTGCTGCGCCAGCCTACATTGGAGCGATAGTTTTCTTTTTGTTTGTACTTGCAATGTATCACGATAAGAGAAAACTAAAGTATGTTTTTCTAGTTGGAGCCATCATTTCGTTAATGCTATCTTGGGGAAAAAACTTCTCAATAATCACTGATTTATTTATCGATTACATGCCATTGTATGATAAGTTTAGAGCGGTTTCATCGATTCAAGTTATTTTAGAATTGTGTATTCCTATTTTGGCTGTTATGGGACTTCATTCGTTTTTTACAACAAATAAGGAAAAACAATGGAATAGTTTGTGGAAAGCTGCGGCAACTTCATTAGGTTTAATAATTATTTTATTTTTTAGTAAAGGAGCATTTGATTTTGTTGGAGCTATGGATGGCGATTTACGCCAAATGTTGAGTCAAAGTCAAGATAAATCGTTTGGAATTGGTTTTATAGACGCATTGAAATCCGACAGAAGAACAATGTATTCAGCTGATTTACTTCGTTCAGGATTCTTTATTGTTTTGGCTGCTTTAGTACTTTGGATGTATACCAAAAATAAAATGGCTCAATCTACAGCGATTATTCTTGTTGGAATTCTAATGGTGTCCGATTTGTTTTTTGTGGATAAAAAATACGTAAGCAGTAGCGATTTTGTAAGCGCTAGAGAAGTAGATGTTCCATTTGAAGCAACAACTACAGATAGGCAAATTCTTCAAGATACCACACATTATAGAGTTTTAGAAGTTGAAGGAAATTTATCAAGTGCTCGTGCGTCGTATTTTCACAAATCAATTGGTGGCTATAGTGCTGTAAAACCAAGAGCAATGCAAGAATTATTTGACTATCAAATTGCTAAAAATAATAAGGAAGTAATTGACATGTTGAATGTAAAATACATCATTCAAACCAACGAAAAAGGAGAAGAGTTTCCAACATTAAATCCAGATGCTAATGGAAATGCTTGGTTTGTTTCTGAAATAAAAATGCTTGGTAATGCTGATGCAGAAATGAAAGCTTTGGATAAATTGGACACCAAAAATTTTGCAGTTTATTCACAAGTTGAGCCATTTGTGAAAAGGATGCCAAGCAAAAACGAAAAATTTATTAAAGATTCAACTGCAACAATTAAACTAACATCATACAAACCAAATCATCTAAAATACGTTTCAAATAATAAAAACAATGGTTTTGCTGTGTTTTCTGAGATGTACTACAAGAAGGGTTGGATTGCAACAATTGACGGAAAAGAAACTGAAATTTTAAGAGTAAATTACGCTTTAAGAGGATTACGTATTCCGGCAGGAAATCATAAAATTGAATTCAAATTTGAACCACAAGTGGTTAAAACGGGAAGTATGATTGCTTTAGTTAGTTTTATAGGTATGATGTTGCTTTTGGTTGGTGGAATATATTTAGATAGAAAGAAGAAAAAACAATTGTAAGGCTAAATTTTTGTAAATTTGATTATTAGTTTAAATAAAAATGGAAGCAAAAAAACTAAATCATGCTCCTCCTTCTAAAATGGAAGAACGTTACATAGATGAGATTAGAAAAATGACGCCTCAACAGCGTTTTGAAAAATTGATGGCTATTATTGAGCTATCCTATCATTTAAAAACAGCCAAAAAAATATCAAAGTAAATAAATGAATAGTTCTATGAGAAAGTCTTTTTTGATTGGTATTCTTTTTTTTTCTATTAATAGTTTCTGTCAAAATGAAATTTTACTAAAATTTGAAAATAATTTTAGTAAAGAATTTGGTGCCGACAGAGAATTTAAAAAACACCTAATTGATTTGAATAGTGATGGAAGAGAAGATGTGATTTACTTTTTCAATTGTGGTGAACCTTTTTGTATTAAAATATTTCTTAGTGATAATGATAAATACAATGAAGTATTGTTTGAACAATGTTCCAATTATTCATTATGGAGAACTAATGATAAAGAAGTAATTTTAAAGCTTGAATTGTTTCAATGTTGTGGAGAAAGTCCCTATTTTTCTGAAAGAAAGTTTAAGTTTAAAGATTTAGAATCTCAGCTTTTAGAAAATTTTGTTTCAATAAATCCTGATTATGTTTCGAATACAAAATGGTTAAAACCTGAAAGTTTTTTGAACACGTCTTATTTTGTCAAAAATGCTATTGAATATTATAATTTAAGATTTAGTCCATCAATAGAAAATCTTGATAAAAAGTTTAAAGAATCATTTCAATTTGGATGTGAGGAAGGAACCAATATAATCTCAAAAATTAATTTGAATTCAAAAATTAAAGTTTTAGCTGAATTAATTCAAAATGACAGGACTTGGTTATTTGTTGAAGTTGAGAGTAAGTATTTAAATAAAAAATGTAATCCTGTAGATTTTGATTTTGACAATCAAAGTTTAAGAGGTTGGATAAGTAATAAATTTGTTGAAAAATTATAATTTTGAAAACGGGGCAAAAAAAACTTTTAATCATCACCTACTATTGGCCTCCTGCTGGCGGACCAGGCGTGCAACGTTGGTTAAAATTTGTAAAATATTTGCCCGATTATACTATTCAACCCATTGTTTATATTCCTGAAAATCCAACGTATCCTATTATTGATGAAGGTTTGAGGAGTGAAGTTTCTGATAAAGCAATTATTCTTAAAAATAAAATATTCGAACCTTATCAATTAGCCGGATTTTTATCTAAAAAAGAAACCAAAAAAATAAGTTCAGGTATTATTCCTGCTGCTAAAAAGCAAAGTTTTATTGAAAAAATGATGCTTTGGGTTCGCGGCAATTTATTCATTCCTGATGCACGTAAATTTTGGGTAAATCCTTCAGTACAATATCTAAAAAAATACATTCAAGAAAATAATATTGATACCATAGTCACTTCTGGTCCGCCACATTCATTGCATTTAATTGGTTTGAAATTAAAACAAGAACTAGGAGTAAAGTGGTTTGCCGATTTTCGTGATCCTTGGACAACTATTGGTTATCATAAAGCATTAAAGTTATCTTCATTTGCAGATAAAAAACATAAAGAGTTAGAACACCAAGTTTTAAATTCTGCAGATGTAATTATTGTTACAAGCAAAACGACTAAAACAGAGTTTCAAGCTATTACTAATAAACCAATTGAAGTAATTACTAATGGTTATGATGTTGAGAATGTTCCTAAACAAACGTTAGACAAAAAGTTTACGTTGGCTCATATTGGTTCGTTTTTATCGGATAGAAATCCTAAGATTTTGTGGGAATCTATACAAGAATTGATTTCTGAAAATGAATTGTTTAAAACTCATTTTCAATTGAAATTGATAGGTAAAGTAAGTCAAGAAATTTTAGATTCAATTTCGGAATATAAATTAGATTCTTATCTTAATAATTTAGGATATGTTTCTCATTCTGAAGCTATAAAACACCAAAAAGCATCGCAAATTTTGTTGTTAATCGAAATTGATTCTGATGAAACCAAAAGCATTATTCCAGGAAAATTATTTGAATACATGGTTTCCGAACGACCAATAATTGCCATCGGACCAAAAGATTCTGATTTTGCCGAAATTATTACGTCAACAAATACAGGTACTTTCTTTACTTATAATGAAAAAGAAAAATTGAAAGCAACCATTTTAAATTATTATAATGAAAAAGAAAAATTGAAAGCAACCATTTTAAATTATTTTCATCTATATCAACAGAATGATTTGAAAGTATTTCCTGTTGGTTTACAGCAATATTCTCGAAAGAGTTTGACTGAGCGATTAGCAAAACTCATAACTCATAATTCGTAACTTTAAATGGGAATAGTAATCAACCAATCGATCAAAAATGTTGTCATAACCTATATTGGTTTTGGAATTGGTGCAGCTAATGCCTTATTTATGTATCCTCACTTTTTGGGCGAAGAGTATTATGGATTGACAGGTTATATTCTTTCTTATGCCAATGTTATTTTTCCGTTGATGGCTTTTGGAGTTCATAATACTTTGATTAAATTTTTCTCGCACTATAAATCGGAACAAGAAAAAAGTCAATTATTGACTTTTATTTTAGCACTTCCATTTTTAGCCATCATTCCTATTTTAATTATTTGTTTTATTGGATACGACTCGATAACTACTTTTTTATCAAAGAAGAATGATATCGTATATAATTATATTTGGCAGATTCCTGTTATAGCCATTTGTATGGCGTATTTTGAAATTTTTTATGCTTGGGTGAAAGTTCACTTACAATCTGTTTTTGGAAATTTCATCAAAGAGATTGGATTACGAATTCTTATTTCTATTTTTCTATTTGCTGTATATTTTAAATTTTTAACCGTTGAACAATTTATAACAGCCACAATGTATGTTTATTTAGCGTGTTCATTAATAATGTTGTTCTTTGCAAATAGCGTAAAAAAAATAGTTTTTGATTTTAAATTTCCTGAAAATTATAAATCAATAATTGTATATTCATGTTTTATTGTTCTTTCTGGTAGTGTAGCCAACATGCTTTTAGATCTTGATAAAATAATGCTTAATCAATATGTAAAGATTGAAAATATAGCTTATTATTCTGTAGCAATTTTTATTGCGACCGTTATTGCTGTTCCTAGTAGAGCGATGCATCAAATTACTTATCCAATTACAGCAAAGTTGATGACTGAAGGCAAATTGGTTGAATTAAATGAACTTTATAAAAAAACTTCTATAACATTACAAATAATAGGAGGATTGGTTTTAGTTGGTATTTTAGTCAATATCAATCAAATGTATTTGTTATTGCCTAAAAATTATAGTATAGGAATTTTTGTTGTTTTTACCATTGGAATTTCAAAATATTTTGATTTGATATTAGGTAATAATAATGCTATCATTTTTAATTCTAAATATTATAAAGCGGTTTTGTTTTTGGGTTTGTTTTTGGCATTTTTAGCTATTAGTTTAAACAAATTATTAATTCCAATTTATGGTATAAATGGTGCTGCAATTGCAACTTTAATTTCGATTACATTATATAGTATTGCAAAATTACTTTTTGTGGTTTTAAAGATGAAATTATATCCATTTTCCATTCAAACTTTATATTGTTTAGGAGTTTTAATAGCAACATTCTTTTTCTTTTACTTTTGGGATTTTTCTTTTAATCCTATTGTGAATATCATTTTGAAATCTATTTTAGTTTCGGTTTTTTATATTTTTATGAATTATAAATTAAAGCTATCCTCAGATTTTAATAATGTTGTGAACTCAATTTTGAAAAAAGTAAGGTAGAATCTGAAACAATTTTTATGAGATTCTGAATCAAGTTCAGAATAAAAAAAATCCTGCTTCCTCTTCTCAGAATCCGCAGGATTTAAACAAACCTAACCAACCAATCAATCTTTTATTCTTTATCTTCTTTAGCTTCATCCTCTTTTACTAAAGCTTTTGTTCCGTCTGTTCTGTAATAGTAGTAACCGTTTCCGCTTCCGTTATTGCCATTTCCATAAGTAGTAGCTGTTGCGTTATTGTTGTAAATAAAACCACTATTTCTTTTTACTTGTCCAATCATATCGATTACTTCTCCACGACGGTTGTAAACAATTCTCATTCCGCCAACTTGTGTCAGAGCAAATCTGTTGTATCTCATATATACTGAACCAATTCTACTCACTCTATCTCGACTATCGTAGTTAATGAAAGTGTTTCCAACTCTACGAACCCTACCAAAACTGTCATGTTCAATTAGAACACCAAAGTTCACTGTATTGGTTCTATTTACTTCTGACGTTCTTTTTCCTGCCAATCTATAGTGATGATCTCCTTGAGAGTCATCTGGACGTGTATTAAAATCAAAGTCGCCATTGGTAAAAACGAAAAACTCAATGCCTCGTTCTGTAAATGAGATTGGCTCGTCAAAGCTAAATCTTGTTCTTGTTACTTCATCAGTAAAATTTAATTCTGATGCCTTCGCTACATTTCCTAACAGTAAAATACTAGCTACTAATAATGTAATTTTTTTCATGATAATTAGAATTAATTTTTTTTACTTACTCTTTCGATTTTCAGCTTCTTCGATCAGATATTCTTTCTGATGTTTAGTACATTCCAAGATGCGTGCCAATGCCATTATAATGATTTGTCAACGATTTGTTAATGATTTTTAAGCTATTGAAAAACAATTAATTGTTTAATAATTAATGTCTAAAAAAATAATGTAGTAACTAATGCGAATCAAGAGTTGTAACAAAATAATAGTATTACTGGCGTTAGACCTAACGGGTTTTTAAAACCTGTTAGGTCTTGTGTTGATAATTAAAAAGTTATAAATTCAACTCTTGATTCGCATAACTATCAAAATTTTAGTACTTTTGATGATATTACACAAATAACCCTAATTTTTGTTATGAATTTCACAAAAAAAAAACTACTATTTTCTGTTTTTATTTTATTATTAACTATTAATTCCATTGGTCAAACGTTTGAGCAAGCTTACGCAAATGTTGTAAACCAATGTTCTCAGAGTAATATTACTACCAATTTAACCCAATATGAAGCTTTAGGAGTTAAAAGAAGAGGAACTGCAGCTTTACAAAACACCTTAGATTGGTTAAAAAATAAATATTTAAGTTATGGTTATACTTCCAATCAACTTCAAGAATATTCCTATACTTATGCCGGATCTACTGCTGTTTGTAAAAATTTAGTGGTTACAAAAATCGGTACGCTTTACCCAAATACATTTCTAATTGTATGCGGACATTATGACTCTATTGTAGGAACTGGAACGAATGATAACGGAAGTGGAGTTGTTTCTATCCTTGAAACTGCAAGATTGTTACAAAATGTACCAACGGAATATTCCATAAAATTCATCAATTTCAGTGGAGAAGAAGATGGATTGAAAGGAAGTCAGAATTATGTTTCTGCAGTGGTAAATTCTACTACACCAAAAATGGATATTAGATTAGTGTTTAATCTAGATGAAGTAGGAGGTGTTGCAGGAATGGTTAACAATACCATCACTTGTGAACGTGATACTTCATCACCAACAGTAAATAATGCAGCATCTAGTGCCTTTACTAATCAATTAATAACTTGTGTTGGATTATACTCTCCATTAAACACTTTTTTAGCTTCAGCTTATGCTTCTGATTACATGTCGTTTCAAAGTAATAGTGAAATAATTACTGGTTTTTTCGAAAAAAATGAAACTACTCATAAGCACACCGCAACCGATTTATTGGTGAATATGGATCCTGTTTATAATTATAATGTTGCCAAAGCTACAATTGGAGCAACAATGCATTTTGCCAACGCAAGTACAACAGTGTTATCGTTAGATACTAATAATTCTGATTTTAATGTAAGTTTCTTTCCTAATCCAACAAAAGATATTTTAAACATTAGATACTAATAATTCTGATTTTAATGTAAGTTTCTTTCCTAATCCAACAAAAGATATTTTAAACATCAATTTGGGTTCAATTTCAGAGACTAATTATACTTTTTCGTTAATAGATATCAACGGACGAAAAGTTATGGAACACTCATTTAGGGATGCAAAATTAATCGAATCGGTTTCTGTTTTAGATATAGCTAAAGGAATTTATTTATCAGTTCTTGAAACTTCTGATAAGCGAATTACTAAAAAAGTAATTATAGAGTAAACATAACTTATAACTGATGCAGAACATAAAAAAAACTTTAGGTAAAACAAAAGTTCTTCCTTTAGTTATCATAAAATCTGAAAAGGAGTAATCATTTTTTACTTTGTTATTAAATAAGGTATTTGCAAATAATTAAAGTCCGAAAGGATTATTTTTCTTTTATAACGCAGCGATGTTATTTGCCATTTCATTATCAATTTCTAAGT
>JAIFLT010000177.1 GCA_020048955.1 Flavobacterium sp. | reverse complement strand
TTTTGATCAGAATTCTTTAAAATTTATCAAAAAATGGTCTTTTTGATATAAAAAAGTAGATTAATAGTTTTTCAGCAGACCCTAATTATACCAATAATATTTATAAAAATAGTCCAAAATTTATGGCATAATGCCGATTACTTGTCCCGAAATTTCGGGATGGTATGAAAATAGTTCAATTTTATTGGACTATATAGACCCGAGCTTGCGAACTGGCGAAGCAATTCATAATCATTATCTTTTGTTCAATTTTATATAAAAATAAAAAATCCCATTAACAATAGTGCTAATGGGATTCTTGTTTTTTTGTGTTTTTGATTATTGCATATATTTCATAACAATAGCTTGCATGTCACCTTGAAGTGACGACATAGCTTCTTGAGATTTGCTAGAAATAACTTCTGCTTTTTCTGCCATCTTTTGTCCAACTGGACTTTCGTAGAATGCTAACATAGCTTTAATATCTTCTTTTGTATATTCTTCCATATATATACTTGCAGTAGCTTCATATACTTTAGGTAATAAAGCATCAAATTCAACAAGGAATGCTGCATGCTTATCCTCAGGAATCATAGATAAAATTTGTTTTTTTGCTGATGCCATTTGTCCTCCAGCACCACTTCGTTCAATTACTTTCAATACATCTTTTTTGAAAGCTTCATCAACAGCTTGAGAGAAACCAAATTGAGCTACTAATAGCAGTGCGAAAGTTAAAATAAGTTTTTTCATTTTTTTTTGTGGTTTTAAAATTTTTTATAAATATATAATTTTCAATTATTGTGCCAAAATAAATTTTGATTATTTTAGACAATTTATAAGTTGCTTAAATATAATAAATGTTACAAAAAGCTAAAAATATTTTTCTACTCTGGTGGAGTATCAATATTTATTGGCAAAGTAAATGTGGTTTTTACATTTTTACCATCCTTCTTCGCAGGAGTCCATTTACCAGAAGTTAACTTTAATACACGAATCAATTCTTCTGCTGTTCCATGTTTTAAATCCTTAACAATTTTAAAATCACTTAAAGTTCCATCCTCGTTTATAGTAAAACCAACAATAACCTGTCCTTTTAAATTTGGGACATCCGGTGTGTTGTAATTTTTCTTTAAAAAACTATAAAACTTACTCATTCCTCCTTGAGTTTTATTATTTATAGAATCAGAAGGAAACTCATTTGATGGTTTATCTACTTTATTTATAGCCGTTTGTTCCGTTTTGTTTGAAAGCGTAAAGTCTAATGGAAACTTTATTTCAACACTTATGGGTTTTCCTCCACGTGTTGCTGGCTCCCATTTTGGCGCACTTCTTAATACTCTTACTATTTCGGTAGCTATCTCAACATCTACAAATTGAACCACTTTAATATTTTTAATTTCTCCAAGTTCATTAACTGTAAAAGCCGTGACCATTCTTCCCGGCTTGCTAACTTTAGAAAAATTAAAGTTTGCGTTTATATAATCATAAAATTTATCTAAACCACCACCATTGAATTTAGCTTCTATTCTGTCTCCATTCAAATAGACTTCATCTTCGCCTCCAATTTGAGCAAAAAGACTTGATGAAAAAAGTAAAAAAAATACAATCCATTTCATTTTTTAAGGAATATTCAAATATTTATGCGTTTGTAATGAAACCCTCCATTTCGGATTTTTCATTACATAATCTACTATAAGCGGAGTCATTTCATCTTTTTTACTCCATTCTGGTTGCAGAAAAAGAATGGCATTTGGATTCACTTTTTCAGCTTGTTCTTCGGCAAAAATAAAATCGTGTTTGTTGTAGATAATTACTTTCAATTCATTAGCAATTGCATAAGCATCGTCAACAGGCAACTTATTTTTCTTTGGAGAAAGGCAAAACCAATCCCATGTTCCTGTTACGTGGTAACAACCCGAGGTTTCTATGTGAACTTTAAGATTTTGATTTTTTAGTTTTTGTGTAAGCGGGTTCATATCCCAAGTTAAGGGTTCTCCTCCTGTAATTACTACAGTATCGGCATATTTTTTGGCATTGGCCACAATGACCTCTGTTGCTGTTGGAGGATGCAGTGCTGCATTCCAACTTTCTTTTACATCGCACCAATGGCAACCCACATCGCAACCGCCAATTCTTATGAAATAAGCAGCAGTTCCGGTATGAAATCCTTCGCCTTGAATAGTATAAAATTCTTCCATAAGCGGAAGCATTTCACCTTTATCGACAGCTATTTGTATGTTTTTTTCTAACATTTTTATTAAAAATACCTAAAAGATTTTGGAAATCTGTTAGTATAAAAATTACTTCTCTCTTATATAAATATCAATGGGCACACCAGAAAAATCCCAGTTTTCACGAATTTTATTTTCGAGAAACCGTTTGTAGGCTTCTTTTACATATTGTGGCAAGTTGGCAAAAAACACAAACTGTGGCGTTGGTGTTGGTAATTGCATACAATATTTAATTTTTACATATTTCCCTTTCAATGCTGGTGGCGGATGATTTTCTATAATTTTCAACATATATTCGTTGAATTTTGATGTAGAAATACGTTGGCTTCTGTTTTCATAAACCTTTACCGTTTCTTCTAGCGCTTTTAGTAAACGTTGTTTGGTTAATGCAGAAACAAAAACAACCGGAACATCTGTAAAGGGTTGCAATTGTTCCTTGATTTTAGCTTCATAATCGCGTGTTGACATGGTATCTTTTTCTACCAAATCCCATTTGTTTACAAGAATTACAACTCCTTTTCTATTTTTTTCTGCCAACCAAAAAATACTTTGATCTTGACCTTCAAATCCGCGTGTTGCATCTATAATTAAAATACAAACATCGGAATGTTCAATGGCGCGCACAGAACGCATTACTGAATAAAACTCTAAATCTTCTTTAACTTTGGTTTTTCTTCTGATTCCGGCGGTGTCAACCAGGTTGAATTCAAATCCGAAACGGTCAAATTTTGTGTCAATGGCATCACGTGTTGTTCCTGCAATATCAGTTACAATATATCGTTCTTCGCCAATTAATGCATTTATAAAACTTGATTTTCCTGCATTTGGACGACCCACTACACAAAAACGAGGTAAAACAATTTCTTCTTTAGTGGGTTCTGGTTTTACTGGAAAAGCATCTATTAAAGCGTCTAATAAATCACCAGTTCCGCTTCCTGATATACTTGCAAAGGTAAAATATTCGCCCAATCCTAGGTTATAGAATTCTACTGCGTCTTTTTCACGCATAGAATTATCTACTTTATTTACCGCCAACAAAACGGGTTTTGAAACCTTGCGAAGTAATTTTGCCACAGCATCATCCATAGGAGTAATTCCTTCTTCTACATCTACCACAAAAATGATAACATCGGCTTCGTCTATGGCTAGTTCTACTTGTTTTCGGATTTCTCCTTCAAAAACGTCGTCACTACCGCGAACATATCCACCAGTATCAATTACGGAAAACTCTTTTCCGTTCCATTCGCTTTTACCATAGTTTCTGTCTCGAGTTACTCCCGAAACCGAATCTACAATAGCTTCTCTTCTTTGTATCAGCCTATTGAAAAGGGTTGATTTCCCTACGTTAGGTCTTCCTACTATCGCAACAATGTTATTCATAATGATTTTAAAATAGGCTACAAAGGTACTACTAATTTTATTTTTTCTTACCTTAGTATAGTAGTAAAACTAAAAAACTATTTTATATCGGATTGGTAAAGTAAATTAACAAGAATATGGAATTAGATCACACTATCGTGCTTCGTCCACGATTTCAAAAAGATGTGGCTATGTCAATGGATGAAATTATTGACAATGCCACAAAAATTAAAGCAGAAGTTAAAGAAGATTATCGAGTAAAAATATCAGATCATCATATTTTTTTATTCATCACTTTAGCCAAACGAAAGTACTATTCTCCACATTTGCATCTAGAATTAGAAGAAAACGAAGATAAAACAACCCATGTAAAAGGACTTTTTGGTCCCGACCAAACCGTATGGACGCTCTTTATGTTTCTTCATTTCTTTATTGCTGGTGTTTTTTTAGTTTTTATGATGATGGCGTATTCGCATTGGACACTAAAACAAGCTACAACCACAGACTTTGTAATTATGATATTGATGGTGGTTTTTTGGTTTGCTTTATATGTTCAGGCAAGAATTAATAGAAAGAAATGCCAACCTCAAATGCATAAACTTGAAGAATTAACTAACAGAATTTTGAAAGATAAAATTTAAGATTACTTTTGATTGTAACCAAAACGTCTTAGTTGAAATTGGCTATTTCTCCAATCTTTATTGACTTTTACAAACATTTCGATATGAATTTGCTTGCCAAAGAATTTCTCTAAATCTTCACGCGCTTGCATTCCTACACGCTTAAGTGCTGCTCCTTTGTGACCAATTATAATCCCTTTTTGCGTATCGCGTTCTACCATGATAACCGATCGTATTCGAATGATTTTATCATCTTCAATAAATTCTTCCGTTTCGATTTCTACTGCGTAAGGGATTTCTTTATCGTAATTCAAAAGGATTTTTTCACGGATGGTTTCGTTTACAAAAAAACGTTCTGGTTTATCTGTCAATGCGTCTTTAGGATAATAGGCTGGCGATTGAGGAAGAAGTTCTAAAATTCTTGCAAAAACTTCTTTTACATTAAAATTTTCTAAGGCCGAGATGGGATAAATTGCTGCATTGGGTACTTTTTCTTTCCAAAGATCGATTTGCTCCTCTAATTGCGCTTGATCAGACTTATCTATTTTATTGAGTAACAGTAAAACAGGTATTTTGGCATGAATAATTTTATTGAAAAAAGCTTCATCTTTTAGTTCTTTTTCTCCAATTTCAACCATATAAATTAAAACATCGGCATCTTCAAAAGCAGATTTAACAAAATCCATCATTGATTTTTGCATTTCGTAAGCAGGTTTGATGATTCCGGGAGTATCAGAGAGTATTACTTGAAAGTCATCACCATTAACAATTCCGAGAATTCTATGACGAGTAGTTTGCGCTTTTGAAGTAATAATTGACAATCTTTCTCCAACAAAAGCATTCATTAATGTTGATTTTCCAACGTTTGGATTTCCTATGATATTAACAAAACCGGCTTTATGCAACATTTATTTTTATTTAATAAGTTGCAAAGATAGTTATATCAAGCGAATAGTAGAAATAAAAGATTTTTTTAATTTTTTTGTTGCGAGTATCGATATTCGTTGTATATTTGCACTCGAAACATCGCGGGATAGAGCAGTAGGCAGCTCGTCGGGCTCATAACCCGAAGGTCACAGGTTCGAGTCCTGTTCCCGCTACTAAGAGAAACCATTCAGAAATGAGTGGTTTTTTAACGTTATTTGAAAGGGCTCCTATCCGCCGCGGCGGACGCAGGTTCGAGTCCTGTTCCCGCTACTAAGAGAAACCATTCAGAAATGAGTGGTTTTTTAATGTTATTTGAAAGGGCTCCTATCCGCCATGGCGGACGCAGGTTCGAGTCCTGTTCCCGCTACTAAATAAACCATTCAGAAATGAGTGGTTTTTTATTGAAAAAAAATGGATGAATTTGTTGTTTATGTTTTATATTCAAAAGTTCATAATAGAACTTATGTTGGTTATACCTCAAATCTTATTGAACGATTTAAATCGCACAATATATTGAGTTCAAAAGGATTTACTGTTAAGTATAGACCATGGATTGTAATTCATGTTGAGTTTTTTAAAACAAAAAGTGAAGCTATGAAGAGGGAAAAGTATTTCAAGTCTGGCGTTGGAAGAGAATATATAAAAGAA
>JAIFLT010000009.1 GCA_020048955.1 Flavobacterium sp. | reverse complement strand
TATCAAACAACTACGGAACAAGAGACCTCGATTTTACACTATATAGAATAAAGGGCTATTTCTCATAGCACCTCAAAAAAAGAATTAACCTAAAAAAAAACGATGGAATTAATTACAAATACTTGGCATTGGTCAATTTCTGGTTTTCTCATAGGATTGGTTATGCTATCTCTTATTTATTTTGGAAAAGTTTTTGGCATGTCATCTAATTTGAGAAGTTTGTGTTCTATGACAGGAATTGGTAAAAAGGTGCCATTTTTTGACTGGGATTGGAAATCACAACGTTGGAACTTAGTTGTTGTTGCAGGGACAATGTTAGGAGGATATGTAGCAACACATTTTTTAAGCTCCGATTCTAATGTTGCAATTAATGAAATAACAATCCAAAAATTGCAAAATATTGGAATTGAAGCTCCAAATTCAAAGTTATTGCCAGATTCATTATTTGGAGAAAATGTTTTTCAATCTCCAAAAATGATTTTATTTCTTTTAATTGGAGGTTTACTTATAGGTTTTGGTTCAAGATATGCAGGCGGATGTACCTCAGGACATGCTATTTCTGGTTTGAGTAATTTTCAGATACCTTCATTAAAGGCTGTTATTGGCTTTTTTATTGGAGGATTGATAATGATTAACTTTATTTTTCCTTTAATCTTTAATTAATCAATTTTATGAATTTAATTAAATATTTACTAGTTGGTTTTGTCTTTGGAATCGTTTTAACAAAAGCAGAAGCCGTTTCATGGTATAGAATTTATGAGATGTTTCAATTTGATTCTTTTCACATGTATGGAATCATTATGACAGCCATTACTACTGGAGTTGTTGGTATACAAGTAATAAAACGAAACAAAATAAAAGATATAAAAGGTCTTCCAATTGAAATTTTAGATAAAGAAAAAGGTTCCTTTCGCTATTGGATTGGTGGATTAATTTTTGGATTAGGTTGGGCTATGGTAGGTGCTTGTCCTGGACCAATATTTATATTGATTGGCGCAGGATTTATCTCTGTTAGTTTAGTTTTTATAGGCGCTTTATTAGGAACTTTCTTTTATGGATTGATAAAAGACAAACTACCACATTAAATAATTTCAGCACTTAAACCAGCTTCAAGCAGTTGGGTGCATTGAGGTTTAAGCTCATTATAAGAACCTGTTTTAACAGTACATTGTCCTTTATAATGAACTAATATGGCACATTGTTCTGCTTGTTCTGATGTGTGTTCGCATACTCTAATAAGTGTATCAATAACATGGTCAAAAGTATTTACATCATCATTGTAAAGAACGATTTCATTATTTATTTCAACCGATTCTTGAACCGATACATCTTCTTTTGTTTTTTCTATCGTACTCATAACTAGCTATTCTATTTTGAAGATTTAGTAAAAAGTAAATTTAATTATTTTTTAAATATTTTAATGAAACCCAATTATTTTTTTCAAATTTTTTAACAAAGGTTAATCCTTTTTCTTTACAAGCAGCATCTATAAAGGGAATATCCTCATTGTAAAATCCACTTAAAAGCAGTATGCCATTATTATTTAAACAGTCAACATAAGCTTGCATATCGTTTAATAAAATATTTCTGTTGATGTTGGCAATTATTAAATCATAATTTTTACCTAATAATAAGTGAGCATCTCCTTCATATACAGTTATTTCGTTGCAATTATTGCGTTCTGCATTTTCTATTGAATTCAAATAACACCAGTTGTCAATGTCAATTGCGTCGATTGGTTTTGCACCTTTCTTTTCAGCTAGAATAGCTAAAATTGCTGTTCCGCAACCCATGTCAAGTGTTTTCAAATTGGTTACATCTGTTTCTAATAAATGTTGAATCATCATGTGTGTGGTTTCATGATGTCCAGTTCCAAAACTCATCTTTGGTTCAATAACAATATCAAATTCAGCATCGGTCTTTTTGTGAAATGGAGCTCTAACATGACATGTTCCGTCAACATCTATTGGCTCAAAATTCTTTTCCCATTCTTCATTCCAATTTACCTGGTCAATTTCCTCTATAACATAAGAAATTTTAAATTCATCAGAACCCAAAATATAAATATCTTCAAGAACATCTTCTGTCCAAAGGTCTTTTTGAATAAATGCACTAAAGCCTGTTTCAGTTTCAATAAAACTTTCAAACGGTTTTTCACCCAATTCAGCAATTAATATTTCTGATCCTAGCTCTTTTGGCTCTACAGTAAAATGATATCCTAAATAGATATTTGACATATTATTGTTTTTTTTTGTAAAGGTACTAATGAATTTTGTTTACGAATTGTTTTTCAAAAAAAAACCTAGCACTAGTCTAGGTTGTGTTATTATTTTTTTGGTTCGTATAAGAGAAGAAAACGGTCATAAGTTTCATTTAATTTTTGAAAAGCTTTCATGATTTCAACATTTGATGCTTTTGTTCTAACTAATTCAGCAACTAGTTTAGTTTGTCTTTTTAAAACTGAAATGGTTTCTTCTGCTTTTGCATTTCTTAAATCTTGTGGCATTGTAGCAACATCTAGAGCTTGTGATTTTTCAACTAGATATTCACAAGAATTTTTGATAGGACCAAAATTTCCCTCTCCTGCGGGTTCAAAAGTTTTAACTAACAATTCTTGGAATTCATTAAGTTGTGGCCATTTTTTAACAACTGATTGCGCCGAAATGGTGTTGACTGCAAAGAAAAATGCAATTGCGAATAAAGATTTTATTAATTTCATTTTTATAAGATTTAAATGTTATGCAATAATAATAATTTTTTCTAAACAATGGAGTTAATTATTATAAATTAAATCTACATTTCATCACTAATTTTCAACATTTCAGTTACTATTAGTTTTGGTATTAAAATAGTTCTTACAACTTTGCTTCATCAAATAACAAGCAATCATGAAAATAATTCGAGTACTTTTAATCGTAGTCATTTCAACTTTTGGATTTTCGCAAACCAAAATTTCGGGTAAAGTTGTTGATGAAAAAAGCAATCCTATAGCTGGAGCTAATATTTACATTGATGGAACCTACGATGGTGCAACTTCAAATGAAATTGGTGAATTTACTTTTAGTACATCTGAAAAAGGAAGTAAAATTTTAGTGATTTCATTTCTTACTTTTGAAACTTTAAAAACTACAATTGAAATTGAAACCTATCAGAATAAAACGTTTAAACTAAAAGAAAGTATCAATACTTTAGATGAAGTTGTTATAAATGCAGGCACTTTTGAAGCAGGTGATAAAGCTAAAAATACGGTTTTAAAACCATTAGATATCGTTACAACTGCAGGTTCAAATGGCGATATTGTTTCGGCATTACAAACTTTGCCAGGCACGCAAACCGTTGGTGAAAGTGGACGCTTGTTTGTTCGTGGTGGTGAAGCCGATGAAACGCAAACCTATGTAGACGGAATTCGTGTGGCACAACCTTTTGGGTCAACAACGCAAAATTTACCAACACGTGGTCGATTTTCTCCTTTTCTTTTTAGTGGAATTTCTTTTTCAACAGGCGGGTATTCTGCCGAATATGGTGAAGCTTTATCTAGTGTTTTATTGTTGAACACCACCGATATGGCAACCGAAAATAAAACCGATATTTCATTTATGACTGTAGGTTTAGGAGTTGCAAATACTCAAAAATGGAAAAAAAGTTCGCTAACTTTTAATACTGCCTACATTGATTTGGCTCCTTATCAAGTGGCAATTCCTCAAAATGTAGATTGGAACAAAGCTTTTCAATCACTTTCAGGTGAGATTGTTTATCGATATGAATTGGAACGAGGTTTGTTTAAACTTTACACGGCTTTTGACACCTCACGATTTGATTTGAATCAGGAAAGCATTAATTCGGTTGCTAAAACTAGAGTTGATTTGAATAATAATAACCTTTATATAAACGCTTCTTACAAAGGAAATTTTGGTTCAAATTGGCAACTTACTACAGGTTTGAGTTATGGTTTAGGAAACAATAAAATAGGTTTGGATAATCAAAGAATTCAAAATACGGAACATGCGTCACATTTGAAATTAAAAATCAAAAAATCAGTTTCAGATAGAATCAAATTGTCTTTTGGAGCCGATTATTTCATTACAAAATTTGATGAAGAGTATTCATTTATAACCAATAAAACGGGCTACGATTCTACTATTTTCGCAGTTTTCACTGAAGCCGATATTTTCTTTTCTAAAAAATTGGCAATGAAAGTTGGCGTTAGAGCTGTAAATAACCATTTATTGAATGAAACTTCCATTTCTCCACGAACATCATTGGCTTATAAAGTGAGTAAATCAAGTCAGTTTTCTGTTGCTTATGGCGAATTTGAGCAAGCTCCAAGACAAGATTATTTGAAATTTACTTCTGATTTTAAAAACGAAAGAGCATCTCATTATATTTTGAATTATCAATATAGTAAAGACAAGCGCACTTTTAGAAGTGAAATTTACTTAAAAGATTATAATGATTTGGTGAAATTTGATACTCAAATAGCTCAATATAATTCTAATTTTAATAATAACGGATTTGGATTTGCAAAAGGTTTAGATGTTTTTTGGAGAGACAATAAATCAATTAAAAATCTTGAATATTGGGTTTCCTATTCCTACATTGATACCCAACGTAATTATAGAAATTATGAAGCTGAAGTTACTCCAAGTTTTGTTGCCAAAAACAATTTTTCAGTGGTTACTAAATATTGGATAAACGGTTGGAAATCAAGTGTTGGTTTATCTTATAGTTTCAATTCAGGACGACCTTATGACAATCCAAATGAAATGAGTTTTATGAACGGAAAAACTAAAAGTTATCATAATGTAAGCATGAGTTGGGCTTATTTGTTAAGTCAACAAAAAATACTTTTCATTTCAATTAGCAATGTTTTAGGTACTCAAAATGTTTTCGGATATGACTATGCTAACTCACCTGATTCTAATGGCGTTTTTCAAAGAAACGAAATTATTCCAACAGCAGACAGATTTTTTTTCGTTGGATTCTTTTGGACGATTAGCGATAATAAAAAAGACAATCAATTGGATAATTTATAGTTTACAATTCATCCCAAAAAATCAACAATTCGGTAAGTATAAATTTCGTAGCACATACAAACAGAATACTTTTACATCAGAATTAAGAACAAGAGTTTTAATCATCAATAAAAAATCAATTAGTAACAGAATCTGAAAAAAAATTCAGATTAAAAAATTTAGAAATCATGACCAAAGTTATCACAACAATTGTATTATTTTTAGCATCAGTTTTAACTGTAAATGCACAACAGTATGAACAAGGAATGGGAAAAGCATTCGCAACCTGGAGAACAGGAAACGCCACAGAAGCATCGGCTTTATTTGAAAGAATTGCATCGGTTGAAAAAACGAATTGGTTGCCCAATTATTATGTAGCATTAGTAAATACAACCGAAGCTTTTAATCCGGCAAATGCTAAAAACGCAATTGCATTAATCAATAAAGCACAAGCCGCTTTGGATGCAGCCGAATTAATTTCGACAAACAATGCTGAGATTCTAATTATGCAAGCCATGATTAACACCGCTTTAATTGTTCAAGATCCTATGACCAACGGAATGAAACTTTCGGCGCCAACTATTGAATTGTATGAAAAAGCGTTAAAATTAGCTCCAGAAAATCCAAGAGCTGTTTTTGGTAAAGCAGAATTTGAAATTGGTGGTGCTCAATATTGGGGTACCGATACCAAACCAATGTGTGAGCAAGTTGCAAAATCTATCGACTCAATATTGGGGTACCGATACCAAACCAATGTGTGAGCAAGTTGCAAAATCTATCGAATTATTTGCTAAATTTAAACCAGAAACAGAATTTCACCCAACTTGGGGTTTAGATAGAGCGCAAGAAACATTGAAAAACTGCGGAAAGTAATGTACAACTAACATTATAAAAAATGAAAAATCAAATTATCATAATTTTTATTTCATTCTTGTTTTTTGGTTGTGCTACAAAAAAATATAAAAAGCAAGGATTCGTTATTGAAAAATCATATAACTATGAAGTTCCTTTCGATTATATAAATGATTTGATATTTATTCCTGTAGTTATTGAAAATAAAAAATATAATTTTCTTTTTGATACTGGAGCTGAGTTAAATATAATTGATCCATTAGTAGCAAGTGAATTAAATCTAAAGAAACTAAGAAAAGGAGTAATATCTAATGAATCAGATTCAAATAAAGGAGTTTCGAGAGTTGAAATTAATGATATTAAAATTGGTAATTTACAATTTAAAGAAACTGCAGGAATGTTATGGGATTTATCAAAACTATCTGATTTAGTTGGTTGTGTAAAAATCGATGGTCTTATAGGCAACAATTTAATGAGAAAATCAAATTGGCAAATTAATTATAAAGATAAAGTCATTAAATTTTCTGATAATCCAAAAAGCTTTTATGTATCAAATAATGCAAGAAAAACTGTTATGAATTCTAGAAATTATGGAAATATTTTATTTGATATTGGTATAAATGATAAAGTAAAGAGGTTTACATTCGACACAGGTTTTAATGGTTTTATGGAAACTGGTGTAATGGATTTTTTAGAAAATGAGAAATATATAACAACAATTGGTCTATCTGGAGGAAACTATAATGGAAAGAAAGACGGAGAGGTTCATTATTGTCATATTAAATTATTTAACTTGAATGGTATTGAATTTAATTGTCCTTCAGTATTTAATGTTAAACCCAATAACTCTTCATTACTAGGTAATGAATTTTTTAAAAATTTTATTGTTACTATTGATTGGAAAAATGATTTTCTGTATCTCGATCCTCAAAATGAAATTGAGTATAAAAAACTCGAAATGTTTGAAGTTTCTTTTTACCCTGATTACGGAAAAAATGAAATATTCATAGGCAACATTAATAAAGAAAGTGACTTTTTAAATAAAATGAATCCTCACTCTAAAATACTTTTCATTAACGATTACGATGTTAGTTCTTTTCAAAATAATGAATTATGTGATTTTTGGGATAGGGAATGGAAAATTTTAAAAAAACTTGATAGACTTTATATAACTATTGAAAACAATGATAAATCAAATTCAGAGAAAATAATCATTGAAAAAATAAAAGACTTTGAGTAGAGCAAATTTTGTAGATTAGTAATACAATTAAAAAAAACATCTAAAAAATGAATAAAATAATAAAAGAATTTCCAAGAGCTTTATTTATCGGATTTATGATTTTTGCTTTTATACTGACGGTAAATTATTTAAATGGTAATCAAATTAATTATAACACAATTAAGTGGACAGGTTTCTACTCGGTTATTTATACATTAAGTCTTCACTTGTCTAATACATTGTTATTCATAAAATTATAACACAATTAAGTGGACAGGTTTCTACTCGGTTATTTATACATTAAGTCTTCACTTGTCTAATACATTGTTATTCATAAAATTAGATGAAATTTTCAAAAATGAACGTTTTACAAAAAAAAGGATTGTAATTGGCTTTATCGCTTCCTTTTTATTATCGCTATTTGTAATTTTTCTATTGCGAATTTTTGAAGAGGTAGTTATGGAAGATAGTTCGCTAGACTATTTCTTAAAAAATGAATCGCCAAAAAACTATATTTTTTCTTCATTGATAACTTTTATAGTTTTATTGATTATTCATTTTATTTATCTTTATAAATATTACCAAGAAAGCCGCTTAAAAGAGCAAAAGATAATCGCCGGAACTGCCAATGCCCAATTTGAAAGTTTAAAGAATCAAATCGATCCACATTTTCTTTTTAATAGTTTAAATGTTTTGAGTTCGTTGATTGAAGAAAATCCTGAAAATGCTCAACAGTTTACTATATCATTATCAAAGATTTACCGATATGTTTTGGAACAAAAAGATAAAGAATTAGTTACAGTTCAAGAGGAACTTGCTTTTGCAAAAACCTATATGAATTTGTTGAAAATGCGTTTCGAAAATAGCATCACTTTTGAATTGCCTGGAAGTTTGGACAACACAGATTTTAAAGTTGTTCCATTATCATTGCAACTTTTATTAGAAAACACCATC
>JAIFLT010000086.1 GCA_020048955.1 Flavobacterium sp. | reverse complement strand
ATGTCTATCTTAAAATCGGTTTTGCATAATGAAAAAGACAGCACTTTTGTGTTGGTTTACGGAAATAAAAATAACGAAGAAACCATATTTCATAAAGAATTACACAATTTGCAACAACGTTATGTAGGAAGGTTTTTTGTGCATTACGTTTACAGCCAAATAAAAGTTGAAAATGAACTTTTTGGTAGAATTGACAAAGCCAATGTAAACTTTGTTTTGAACAACAAACACAAAGAAAAAGAGTTTTCAAAATTCTATTTATGTGGTCCGGAAGAAATGATTAATTTGGTTTCTACTGTTTTAAAAGAACAAAATGTTGCTGATAAAAACATCAAATTTGAATTGTTTTCAACAGCACCTTCGGCAGAAAAAGGTACCGAAATTTTGGGAGCAACTTCAGAAAATGGCACTACCAAAATCACGGTTTTGGTTGACGATGAAGAAACTACTTTTGAAATGAGTCAAAAGCAAACATTGTTGGAAGCTGCTCTAAAACAAGGCATCGATGCACCCTATTCTTGTCAGGGTGGCATTTGCAGCAGTTGTATAGCACGAGTAAAATCGGGCTCAGCCGAAATGAAAAAGAATTCTATTTTAACAGATAAAGAAGTTGCCGACGGATTGATTTTGACGTGTCAAGCACATCCAACTTCAAGTGAAATTGTTGTAGATTATGATGATGTGTAATTAGTTGCGGGTTGAAAGTTGCGAGTTTTTTAGCTACGCATAACCGAAACCCGAAACTCGTAACCCGAAACCTTATGCGAAACAAACTTGAAATATTTAAAAAAGCACCATACCTTTTGGATGAACCCGAAGTTCAAGTGCTTATGGAGTATTGCGAGCGGCTGGAAGATGAGTTGGTTGAATTCAAATTTGAGAAAAACAAAAACAAAGAACTCATTATGCTCGACATGATTAAGGAAGTTTTAAAAGGTTGCAACGCCATAGAAAAAGAGCAAATGGAACACGAACGTTTTGGCTACGAAGCACCAAATTATCAAGCAACGATTTCAAATTTAAAGAGTTATATTTTGGAGATTTGTAGAATTAATAAGATTTATTTGTGATTATTATTCTGCCAACTGTGACTGAACACTGAAAACTACTTTTTCCACAGAAATACTCCTCATAACATCATGATAACCAGCAACTTTTTTATTTCCATAAACCGAAGTTGGCAATAATGGAAACTTTTCTCTATCAGAAACCAAGCAATTTTCAAAAGGTTGATTAAATGGTGCAAATCCTGCAAACGGATGTGTTGCGCCCCAAAGTGTAACTACTTTTATGCCAAACATGGCTGCTAAATGAGCGTTTCCACTATCCATTGATACCATTAAATCTAGGTTAGATATTAGATGTAATTCATCTTCAAAAGATATTTTTCCAGCAAAGTTGAATACGTTTTCATTTTCATTCGCAAACTCTTCTAATAGTTCCATCTCTTGTTTTCCTCCACCAAAAAGCAGTATTTTTTGGTTTTGATCTTCAGATAACTTACGAATTACTTCCCTCATTAAATCCATTGGATAAGTCTTGCTATCATAATGAGCAAAAGGAGCTATTCCTATCCATTTTTGATTTTTATTTCCAATGATTTTTTGTGCTTTTAGAGGAATTTCCATTTGTTGCAAAAAAACAGGATTGCTTAAATCTATATCATAACCTAATTGCTTGAAAGTTTCAACATGCCTTTCAAACATTGATTTTAATGGTTTGAAAATTTTGTTTTCAGCCCGAGTTAATTCTTTTTTCTCTTTTCTACCTTTATCTGTAAATGCTACTTTTTTTCCGCTCAAGGCAAATAATGTTCGTATTACTTTAGATCGTAGAACATTGTGTAAATCGGCAACTTGATCTACTTTTTTGGATTTCAGTTCTCTATACAATCTATACAATCCAAATATTCCTTTGTGTTGGTGATTGGTATGAACCGATAAAAAAGTTACATTAGGTATGTTTTCAAAAATAGGTTTGAAAAAAGGGCGAGAAACCATCGTTATTTTAACCTCTGGATATTGATTTACTAAAGCTAAAATAACAGGAACTGTCATGGCAACATCTCCCATTGCAGAGAGTCGAATTATGGCGATATGTTGGTTTTTTTTTAACAAAACAAACTATATTTCTTTTGGCAAAATATCTTTCTTTGTCATGTTTTTTATAGTCATTAAACCATCAATATGTTCTAACAATGATGGATCAATTGGGTTTAACATTGGATCTAAAATAAAATCAACACCTTCTCTTCTTGCAAATTTTGCAACAGGTACAAAATCACTATCTCCAGCAATTAATATAATTTGATCAACTTGTTCCTTAAATGATAATGTAGCAATATCTAACCCTACTTTCATATCAACACCTTTTTGATTTAATGGAAATTCAATGTCATCAAATTTTAAATCTGAAACCATAATAGTTCCATCAAGTAATGACTTAGTATGTTTAGCTTTGATTTGCCATTCTCTAGAGCTATTTTTAAGAAAGCCAAGTCTTAAAGCAATTTTTCTTTGTTTTTTTAATTCCGTAAAAAGTGAATGTCGAAATTTATAAACATCCGTGTTTTTAAAACTTATTGATTTTCCCGATATAGGATTTTTTGAATCTCCATCGAATGGTTCTGCGTCATAATAGAATATTCTGTAAAGTTCTGTGGATGGAAGATTGTACTTTTGACGATAGTTATTAATTCTTTGAATATGCTTGAAGCAATATGAAACAATATTCTTTGCCATTATTTCAGCATTATCAGTGCTTTCAAAACCTTTAATGTATTTATATCTCCTGATAAAAAAACCTCCATCAATTAGAATTGCTGTTTTCATTTTTTTAAAATAAAAAAGTCCAAAGTCAGTATTTGTCGCTATAAATACTTTAAATTTTGACAAATCTAAAGCTGACAAATCCGCTCATTGGACGTTATACATGTGCTACAAATATAGAACATAATATTTGTATTACAAATTTTATACCCTTATTTTTTATTCTGATACAAAACCGGATTCAAATCATCATCGTTATACATTTTCATTTGTTTATACACTTTCATGAATTTGTCACCATTTTCAATATCGGCCAATAAATCGTCGATGGCAGTTGATAAATCGGTTCTTTGCTCAAGAAGCACATTCAATTTTTCTTGACATTTATCTCTGTGTTCTTGTGAAGCTTCTGTTCGAGTAGCTTCTTCATTCATGTGATAAATTTTTAAAGCTAAAATCGATAATCTGTCAATGGTCCAAGCTGGAGATTCTGAATTGATTTTGGCGGTTGGTTTTACTTCTACATGACCATATTTTTGAAGAAAATAACTATCAATATATTCTACCATATCGGTACGCTCTTGGTTGGAAGCATCAATTTTTCTTTTCAAAGTTAATGCTGCAACAGGGTCGATATTTGGATCGCGAATAATGTCTTCATAATGCCATTGAACGGTGTCAATCCAGTTTTTAAAATACAGTAAATGTTCTATTTTATCCTTTGGATACGGATTGTTAATGGGTTGGTTTACATTGTCGTAAACATGATAATCCTTGATACTTTGTTCAAATATAGAATAGGCAAATTTTGAAAACATAATGATTAATTTTATTTTATTTCATACAATTCGACCAAAAGGTCTCGAGTGCAAAGATAGTTTTTATACTTTTACCTAAACATACAAATTTTTCAGTTTTATGAAAATACTATTAGCCTTTATAATTTTAAGTTCTAATTTTGTTTTTTCACAATTAGACGAAAACAAAGATATTATTGATTCTAGATTAGTGTCTACAAATATTATCCCACGAAAAATTGAAAATTTTCGTGAAGAAATAAAACTATCTAATAAAACTCTTGACACTATCAAAATTTGGTACAATTCAAAAAACTTAGCAAAATATATTGCTGTTTCTAATGTTAAAAAAGGCATTGATAATGATTATTTTCATACTCTTTCAACTCATTTAAATATTGGTTTCAAGCTTACTAATACATTGAAGGTTAATAATCAAGAATTTTTTTATGATTCGAAAATGAAAAGATTAATTATAAAAAATTATTCGTCAGATAAAAAACATCTACTCACCGAAGTACTTTTTATTTCAGATTTTGATATAATAAAAAGCAAACTTCCTCAAGTAATAAATTGGTAAAAACAACATTATGCAAATTCACTACATCTCAGAAAACAGCAGTATTCTCAATCATTTTTTGGCAGAAATTCGTGATGTCAACATTCAAAAAGATAGCATGCGCTTTAGAAAAAACATGGGGCGTATTGGAGAAATTATGGCGTATGAATTGAGTAAAACATTGGAATATAAATCAATAGATGTTCAAACTCCACTTGGCGTAAAACATACTACAACAATTGCAGATAATGTTGTTTTGTGTTCTATTCTTCGCGCAGGATTGGCGTTGCATCAAGGATTTATGAATATTTTTGATACTGCTGAAAACGGATTTGTTTCTGCTTACAGACATCACCCAAACAACGATGATTATTTTAAAATTTTAGTAGAATATCAAGCGGCTCCATCATTTGAAAATAAAAATTTAATTTTAATAGATCCTATGTTGGCAACAGGTCAATCGATAGTTGCCGTTTTAAACAAACTACATTTAGAACAAAAACCAAAAGAAATTCACCTTGCAGTTGTCATTGCTGCGCCTGAAGGTATTGCCTTTTTAGAGGAAAATCTTCCTAATAATTGTCATCTTTGGGTTGCCGCTTTAGATGAAAAACTAAACGAAAAAAATTACATTATTCCTGGACTTGGAGATGCAGGTGATTTAGCTTACGGAAGCAAATTATAACTGTGAAAAGAAACAGAAAGCACAACAAAGTATTGAAACAAACAAAATAATTTCTTGTTGAATTTTATTTTGAAGATACTCTATAGTGTTTGTAGCTATTATAGCCATTGGCATAAATGTGTAAACTAATACTTCATTACTTTTATTGGCTGAGATAAAGAAAATTGCTATGCCAATAAAAAAAGCTAGTAATACTTTTTTGTAAGAAGCCTGTAAGTTTAATGGCTTGTTTGTTAATGTAAAGAGATAGGGTAAAACAAAAAAAACAGCAAATACTGCATAAATAGAAAACGCAATATTTTGATAATTATTAGTAAAATAGTCTACTTGCAAATTTATTACTTCCGATTGAAGATAAACGTCAATAGCACCTTTGTTAAATAATAACGCATAAAAAACGAATAGTATTGACGAACAAAAAAGAGCTACAAAAGGAATCAACCAATTTCTATAATCTCTAGAAACGTGAAATATTATGGAAATGTATACTAACAATACAAAAAGTATTGCCCAAAAATGAAATAAACTAGCCGCAAAAATCCATAACGATGCATCAAATATTTTTTCTTTTGGGGCTTTCAATGTTTGTAAAGTAACCAATCTTCTCATTGCTAATAAAATGAAAAAATTAGATACAATTAGTTTGTAATTATCTAAAACGTTTGGGAAAAACATTAAAAAAATAAGAATAAAGAAAATAGTATAAGTACTATCCTTAGTTAATGCATTTTTCTTAACAATAAAATTTGATATAAAAAGTGATGCAAATAAAATCAATAGCAAACACAATTTTTTTGCAATTTCAAATAAGGAACTTGTCCATTTTGTATCCTGAAACTGGTAGGTAAAAAAGACAAAAACCATCAAAATTCCGATAAATAAATAATTAATTGGTGTAGATTTTTTAAAAACACTTGTTATCATGAGGATATTTTATACTTTTGTGGATGTAAATATAACACTTGTTTAAAA
>JAIFLT010000207.1 GCA_020048955.1 Flavobacterium sp. | reverse complement strand
TGGCGAAGCATTTTCAATTGTTTGCAACAAACTGGTTGTTAGTAGCGATTTCATATAAACAAAAAAAGAGCTTCCAAATCTGAAAGCTCTTTTACTATAAAGTCTATTATAATTTAGTTAATCACAATATTATCAATATTACAATTTGTTGTGTTCAAACTTGTACCAGAAATATTACTTCCGGTGTATTCAAAAATGATATAACCATTTCCTTGAACTGATGTTGGAATAGTATAGGTTCCAGCAGACACAAATGATGAGGTGTTTGCACTAGGGAAATTAAAACTAGATGAAATATCAAACAAAGTTGCTTTAGAAAGTTTTTGACCAGGTACATAGTCCGTAGATCTATATACTTTTAAACCAAATGCAGTACTATAGAAATCGGCATCAACTTGAAAAGTTAAAGAATTAGCAGCTGTAAAATCTACAGGAACTACAAAATAAGATTTATTGCTCTCTAAAGAACCTCCAAAAGCTGACATTTGAATACATTTAGATCCATTTACAGTTTTAATAATCCAATCTTTGGTACCAGATGTAGCAAAGTTTAAATAGCTTGTAAATCCTTTTTGGTTCACAGCAAAACTCTCAAAGTTTTCAGTTAAACTAGGATTAAAAGTATAAGTTCTAGGATTGGTTAATTTAACATCATTTTGATGTCTAACAATAAACTGGAAATCTGAACCATATTTAGTCATTACACCTCTAATAATACCTCTTCCTGAAGGAACATTTTGATAAGCAAAAAGAGCGTATTGACTAACTCTAAAGTATCTTGTAGTACCACCAGTAATATCAACGATATTGTGATTAGTTGCACTACCTCCAGAATCAACATCAAAATAAGTTCTTGCTAAGGAACCATCAGCAAATTGAACATTTGTTATTTCAATTAGTGTATTTAAGTTTGAATTGGATGCAGCGGTTGTTAATGAAACTTGTCTTACCATATCATCTTCAGAAACTTTAGTTGAAGAAACAAAAAGGTGTTTTTGCCATTCGTTTTCAGAAATTCTACCAATTTCTCCTTCGAATAAAGTACCAATTTTTAATGATCCGTCAACAACTGCAGTATATAAACCTTTCAATTTAATGTATGCCTTTCTGCCAGGTGTAAATCCTTTTCCATAAGAAGAAAAATTAGCAGTTACACTAAAACCAACTGGCTGTGATGTGTTTGTTGCAATGTTTTGAAAGCTGATAGAGTTATAAAAAGTGCCAGTTTCATCAGTAGAAGTAACATAACCTTCAATGATGTCATCTGCAGTATATTGTACAGGAATTGCAGAATTGTTAAATGTAACAATTTCCTGAACTGTCTTTGTTGCTGTAAGATCGTAAGTAACAATTCCAGTATCTGGATTGTCCATGTTGGTATCATCGTTTACGCAGCTAGTAAAACTAACTACAAAAGCAAAGATTGATAATGTTGTGATAAATTTTTTCATAGTTTTTAGTAATAAAGTCTTATGTTATCAATTTGATAAGTAGCATCTAAACTAGTATTGGTTCCAGAACCTTTAACTTTAAAAGCAAAATATAATGTACCATTAAATTTTGATAAGTCTACTTCACCTGAATTTACCCATTCGTAAAAGTCATTACTAGGTTTAGGTGTTTTTACAGGTAAACTTAACCAGCTAGATTGATTAAAATTAGCAATGTTTCCATCATAATCGGTTGAAACCATCAATTCCAAAGTGTTATCAGCAGATGTTAAAAAAGCATGAGCTGCCTGAAAAACCAATTTTTCACCATCTTGTTTACTCATATCAAATGCTGGAGAGATTAACCAAGCTATATTTGAAGCTTGACCTGAATTAAATGATGTAAATTCAGCATATCCGTTTCCAGAGTATACCTCTTCCGTAAATTTCTTAGTTCCTGCTTGAGCATAATTGGTCCAACCAGTTGAATTTAAAACTTGACCATCAGTATTGTCTGTAAAGTTTTCTACCAACAATGTGGTTTTAGCTTTTGGATATTCTACGTCACTCTCACTAGTACAACTTGTAAAAGACGTAAGACCAGCAATAACTAAAAGCGAATAAATAAATGTCCTTTTCATATCTAAATATTATTTGTTTTTTGGTGCATATGTATCGCTATTTTCATTGGTGTTTGCAAGCAAACGATTTGTTTATGGCGATTTCATGCTTTTTAATTAAAAGTTAATGTATAAGTTAACGAAATAAGTTCTTCCAAATCCATAAAAATATTTAGGACCAAAAGAAGGAGTATGAGAAACATATTGATTTGTTGTTGAATCAATATGACCATTATCTTGATTTAATTGTCTAAAGCTTGAATTTCTTGCTTGCTCGAAACCACCAGTTTTGTAGGTAACATCAAATACATTGTTAACACTTGCAAAGAAACCGAAAGTTTGATTACCTACTTTCCAAGATTTACCACCAGTTAAATTAATTAACGTAAATGGATCGAATTTTTCTTGTTTCAATAATTGATCAACTCTCTCTTGAGTAGCTTCATAAAAGGGAGTAGATCCGTTTGCAAAAGTTTGATCCACTAAAAATGTTTCTGTTCTTAAAATAGGAGCCACGTCAATATAACTACTACCTAAGTAATTTGCATTAGCACCAATCCACCAAAATTTAGGATCTCTATATTCTAAACCAAAGGAAGCTGCAGTTTGAGGCATACCGGGTTGTCTGTAATTTTTCAATTTAGCAGTACCATAATCTCTTACAGGAAAAGTATTGGTTTCACTTGCTTGATTATCAATATTTAATTGAACCGTTGGATTACTATCATAAGTGTATTCTCCATAAGAACCAGCGATTGTAGCTTTAAGAGTTTTTGTGATTTGATATTCTAAACCAAATTCAGCACCAATATTTTTCTTGTTTAGACCATTAATTGTTTCAGCTACAAAACCACTTTCAGCGTTGTTTTGGTCACCATCATCAATTATGTCAGCAAAGAAAAAAGAAGTCTCAGTTGCTCCAGTTATGTAAGAGTAAAAACCTGTAATTCTTGCTTTTAAGTTTGGAGTTCTAATAATATAACTCGCATCTGTGCTTGCAATAGTTTCACTTTTTAATTGCGGAAATACATTGTTGTTAATTCTAGCATTTGGAAAAGTGTTTCTCATATTAGGCGCTTTAGTTGCGTAATAACCATTAAAATCAAGGAATTGTCTTCCTGAAATTTTATAGGTTAAACCACCTTTAAAACCAAAATTGTCAAATTCAACTTTTTTACTTTTTCCATAAGAATTGGTTGGATAATATCCGTTTTTGTATAAACCATCTCTTTGGTATTCTGAACGAGAATAGTTTTGAGCCACATAAAAATCAACTTTTTTGTAAGAAAATTTAAATTGCGTGAAGGCATCAAACGTTGTAGCTAATAACTTGTAGTTGTATCCAAATTTATCACCTTCAACTACAGTTCTATTAGGATTGTTTAAGTCAGGTTGTTGTTGAGATGGATTTACACCAAATGGATCAGTATCATTAAAATAGTTTCCTCCCAAAAGATCTGTTAGATATTGAAAATTATTTGAAGATAATCTTTTAAAATTCACACTTGCATTTACTAGAATATTATCAGCTAATTGAGATGATAATACTGAATTTGCCGTAATTTGTTTGTCATCTGTTCTGTCTTCGTAAAGCACATAATAACTATTGCCTGAAATACTTGTTCTATTTATATCATAAATTTCATTCCAATTAATTTGTCTGTTGGTAAGAAATTTTGCCTGAGAGGCTTCTAGTTGATTTTGAGCACTATTCCCAACATAGTTACCATTGTCGTCAAACAAAGTAGTATAATAACTTGGTAAGTTTCTGTAGTAGGTAGGATCCGGATTATCTTGACCTTGAAAATCCAAACGACTATTTCCAATAGAACCTGTTTGATAAGCAATATTGGTGTTCAAATTTGTTTTAGAACTCACTTTCCAATAATGGCTTAACATATTAATTGGTTCTTGAAGTCTTCTAACTCTAGAATTTCTTTGTTCACCATCTTGGTAACCCCAATAAGAGTTGTATTTAATTCCAGCAATATCAGAAACTTCTTGAGTGTTTGGAGAATTTTTACCTCTATAGTTTTGAGCATAGATTGAAGTAAAATTCAACGAATGTTTGTCGTTTATTTTTTTCTCAACACTTGCAAAAAGCGAATTTGCACCATAATCTGTTCCTTCAAAATAAGCTTCTTGAGCCCATCTTCTTGAGGCAGAAACCACGAAAGCCCAACCTTTTGAATTCATTCCAGAAACATGAGTTCCCATAGTTCTCCAATTGTAGTTGGTGTTAGTTCCAGAAAAAGAAATTCTAGAACCTTTTCTATATATAGAGGCTCTCGTATTGATTTCTTGAGTACCCAGAATACCACCAAAAGTGTAGTCTGATGGTGCAGAACCCATGGTGAATTCCTGATTACGAGTAGCATCATTTAATCCACCCCAGTTACCCCATTGTGGTCTTCCGTCATAAATTTTATTCATAGAAATACCATTTATCATCGTAGTTCCATACTCATTATCTAAACCACGTATTCTAAATCTTGCTTGACCCCAATTAAAGGCAGCTGCTTGTTGAAAAACATCTCTTGATGCTTGTAAAAGTCCCGAGGGCTTGTAAAAGTCCCGAGGTACTTTCTGAACCGCTATTATCATCGCCCAGATCGTTATCTGTTATGGTAACTAAACTTAATTGTTGTTCTTCGGTAACATCTTCTTCTAAAACAACAACTCCTAAATCTAAAATTTTTCCTTGTTCTACATCAATAGATAGCAGTTGGTCTTTATAACCATCACTTTTAACAACCAATAATTGAGTACCTGAAGGTACTGATTTAAAAACAAATTTTCCTTCAGCGTCTGTAATTTCAGTTAAATTACTATTCTGAATAGAGGCAACAACATTTTGTAATGGTTTTTGTGTTTTTGAGTCAACAACTTTTCCTGAAAATCCAGTACCTGTTTGTGCAAAAGCAAAACACACTTGCAACACAAACAAAATACTAATAACAAGTTTTTTCATATATGTAAAATTTGATTTGTTAGTGGTCATATATGGTATCGCCTTTTTAATCAATGGAGTTTGTTTGCAACAAACTTGTTGTTAGTGGCGATTTCATAAATTGAATTAAATTAATTTTCTTTTTGTTATGTCTTAATATAAACTTAACAGCTCACAAAGGTACATCTTTTAATAATATTATTTACTTTTGGCGTGAAGTTTGTATTAAACTTCATAATTAGTTAATATAGGTTAAAATGAAAATAAAAAACATAATTGCCGTTTTCTTTGTGTTATTCGCAACAATTGTAGTAAATGCTCAGGCAAAAAAGTATATTATTCACACCGTAGCCTTTTATAATTTTGAAAACTTGTTTGACACCATTAATGGTTCAAATAATGATGAAGAGTGGTTACCAAATGGTGCTATGAATTGGACTGGAAGAAAATATAAAAAGAAATTAGACAATTTAGCAAGAGTACTTTCTGAAATAGGTACTGGTGAAAATCCAAATAATTCACCCACTTTTATTGGTGGCTGTGAGATAGAAAACAGAATGGTTTTAGAAGACTTGGTTAAACAACCTAAATTAATCAATAGAGATTATGGGATTGTTCATTTTGATTCACCCGATAGAAGAGGTATTGATGTGGCATTGCTTTATCAAAAAAAACATTTTAAGCCTACAAGTTATGTTAATATACCGTTATTAATTTATAAAAATCAGCAAGGCAAGGAAGATAAAAAAGATAAAGGAGAAACAACAGACGATAATGTAGAGGTAGATAATACTTCTGAAAGAGTTTACACTCGTGATCAACTCTTGGTAACAGGTTTCTTAGATGGTGAAGAAGTAAATATTATTGTTAATCACTGGCCTTCTCGTTCTGGTGGTGAAAAAAAGAGTTCGCCTTTTCGTGAGGCTGCTGGAGCTCTTAATAGAAAAATTATAGATTCACTTATCAAAATTAATCCAGATGCTAAAATTATTACGATGGGCGATTTGAATGATGGTTCCTATAATAAAAGTGTAAAAGTTGGAATTGGAGCTAAACTTAAAAAATCGGAGTTAAAAACTTCGGGAGATATTTACAATCCTTTTGAGCAAATGGCTAAGGAAGGAAATGCAACATTGTTTTATAGAGATTCAGGAGATATTTTTGATCAAATAATGGTTTCCGAACTATTAACTAAAAATGATTATTCTTCATTTAGATATTGGAAGGCTGGAATTTATAACAAGCCATTCCTAATCCAAACTACAGGACAATACAAAGGATATCCACTCAGAAATTCTCAAACCGAACCCGGATTTAGCGATCACTTTCCGGTTTATATTTATTTGATTAAACAATTGAATTAAAAAATCTAAGGGTAGCTTATGCGCACCTTTTTAAATTAGTAGTATGAAAAAGTTATTTATTATTATATTTTCAATTCTTGTTACAACATCATTTGCTCAAGAAACGATAACAACATCTCAAGCTAAAGAATATATTGGGAAGGAAGTTATTTTGAAAGGTAAAATTGCTTCCATAAAGTTGGCATCTGAAGGTAAATCAACTAATTATATAAATATTGATAAACCTTATCCAGAAAATGTATTTACAGTTGTTATCTCTAACAAATACCTAGAAGAACATCAATTAGATTTATCTCAATCTGTTGGAAAAGAAATTACTGTAAAAGGAATTATCAGCGTTTATGAAAAAGATCCTAAAAAAATCCCACAAATATTTAATCCGCTTGAAATTGAAATAAAATAAAGCTATAAAAGGTTGGTTCCTACTAGCCTTTTTTATTTTTTTTAATTTCGTTAAAACATTTTAATTATGTCCATTCAAAAACCTTTCAATCTCAATAAATGGGTTGTAGAAAACAAACATCTGCTAAAACCACCAGTTGCCAATAAAAATCTTTATGTAAATTCTGGTGATTATATTGTTATGATTGTTGCCGGACCTAATGCTCGCAAAGATTTTCATTATAACGAAACAGAAGAATTATTTTATCAACTAGAAGGCGAAATAACGGTTTATGTTCAAGAAAACGGTATAAAGAAAGCCATGAAACTTGAAGCGGGCGATATGTTTCTGCTTCCAGCTAAAGTACCACATTCTCCATCAAGAACAGAAGGGTCAATAGGTTTAGTGGTTGAACGTAAAAGGGTTGGCAAAGATATTCCAGATGGATTGCTTTGGTTTTGTGAAAATTGCAACCATAAACTATATGAAGTCTATTTTGAACTTCATAATATAGAAACAGATTTCCTATCTCATTTTAAACATTTTTATAATTCTGAACCGCTTCGAACTTGTGAAAAGTGTGGGACAACTATGGAATCCGACGAAAGATTTGTAGATAAAAAATAAGATTTTAGTGTTTTTGCTAAACGATATAAACTACCTAATATTCAAAAAAAACCACTATTTTTGTATAAAATTTAAAAAACATTCAAAAAAAACACATAATGTCAACAATTGCTCAACAATTCGGCATGACCGAAGCATTAGAACTACTTGGAGTAAAAGCCATAAACGAAGGAACTTCTACAGGAAATAATCATTTTTCAAATGGAGAAATTATTGAAAGTTACTCGCCAGTTGATGGTCAACTAATAGGTAAAGTAAAAACAACTACCGCTGAAGATTATGAAAAAGTAATGCAAACTGCAACTGCTGCTTTCCTTACTTTTAGAGCCATGCCAGCACCACAACGTGGAGAAATTGTTCGTCAATTTGGAAACAAATTAAGAGAATTGAAAGAACCATTAGGAAAATTAGTTTCTTATGAAATGGGCAAATCGTTGCAAGAAGGTTATGGTGAAGTGCAAGAAATGATAGACATCTGCGATTTTGCAGTGGGTTTATCACGTCAATTAAACGGACAAACGATTCCATCAGAACGTCCAGGTCACGTTATGAGAGAACAATGGCATCCAATAGGTGTTGTTGGAATCATTTCAGCGTTCAATTTTCCAGTAGCCGTTTGGTCATGGAACACCGCATTAGCATGGATTTGTGGTGATGTTTGTGTGTGGAAAGCTTCTGAAAAAGCACCTTTATGTTCTATTGCATGTCAAAATATTATTGCTGGAGTTTTAAAAGCAAATAATTTACCAGAAGGTATTTCTTGTATCATTAATGGCGATTATAAAGTGGGCGAAATGATGACTACAGATACTAGAATTCCTTTAATATCTGCCACTGGTTCTACAAGAATGGGAAGAATTGTTGGTGCAACAGTAGCGCAACGTTTTGGGAAATCATTATTAGAATTAGGTGGAAACAATGCTATCATCATTACACCAACAGCCGATTTAAAAGTGGTTGTTCCTGGTGCTGTTTTTGGCGCTGTTGGAACTGCTGGACAACGTTGTACCTCAACTAGAAGATTAATCATCCACGAATCGGTTTATGATAAAGTAAGAGACGCCATCGTTGGCGCCTATGGTCAATTGACTATTGGAAATCCTTTGGATCAAAAAAATCATATCGGACCATTAATTGATACTGATGCTGTAAACACTTATTTGGCCGCCATTGAAAAAGCTAAAGCTGAGGGAGGAAAAGTATTAGTTGAAGGAGGAGTTCTTTCAGGTCAAGGTTACGAATCTGGTTGTTATGTAAAACCAGCAATTATTGAAGCGGAAAATTCTTTTGAAATCGTTCAACACGAAACTTTTGCACCAATTTTATATTTAATGAAATATAGTGGTGAAGTTGAAAATGCAATTGAAAAACAAAATGGTGTAGCGCAAGGTTTATCATCGGCTATTATGACTAACGAAATGAAAGAAGCCGAAAAATTCTTGTCTTTTGCTGGCTCAGATTGTGGAATTGCCAATGTAAATATTGGAACTTCTGGTGCTGAAATTGGTGGTGCTTTTGGTGGTGAAAAAGAAACTGGTGGCGGAAGAGAATCTGGTTCTGATTCTTGGAAAGTATACATGAGAAGACAAACAAATACTATCAATTATTCTGATCAATTGCCTTTAGCGCAAGGAATTAAATTTGATTTGTAATCTTTTAGTAATTAGTGAAAAGTAAAAAGTGATGAGCCAATTATGACTAATCACTTTTTTTATTTTTGCTAATCACTAATCACTAATCACTAATTACTAATTACTTAGTCTTCTTCACATATTGCGTTAAAATGAAAATACTTTGGTTTTCAACTCTTCCTTCAATAAGGTTGGCATCGTCCCAAACTAATTTGATGTTGTGAACAGCGGCACCACGTTTTGCAGTGAAAGTGGCTCCTTTTACGTCTAAATCTTTGATTAAAACAACTGAATCACCATCTAACAAAACATTTCCGTTAGAATCTTTGTGAACAATTTTTCCTTCGTCATCATCGGCTTCGCCTGTTGCTTTTGCCCATTCTAAGGCATCTTCATCAAGATACATCATTTCTAACATATCCATGTTTTTTAGTCGTGCATGCATTCTCCAAGAAACAATTTGTACAGGAAGATTTTCATTCCACATACTATCGCTCAAACCACGCCAATCGTTTGGATTCATAGTTTCAGGATTTTCAATTTGGTCTCTTAATGATTTTGTAATTAAAATACAGTTTTCTGGAGTGGCTTCTGTTTTTGGTTCAACCAAATAGACCACCAAATTTTCATCACTTCCACTAATTTCGCATAGTGAACCACTTCGGTCTTTCAATCTTTTTTCTGTAACAACACTCATTTTGTATGGTTTTTATAAGTTGAATGAAGCACCAATTTGAAACACAAACTGATTGTTAAATCGTTCATATCCAATAACATTAGAATCATATTTTGCCAACGGAAATACGGCTTCTGTATAAACTCCAAAACCATCTGTAAAGAAATATCTTGCACCTAGATGAGCACCAAAATTTCTTAAACCTAAATTGAGTCCTGGGTAAACATCCAATTTGTCACTGATATTTAAAACATTTCCAATATTGGCACTGAAACGTGCTTTAGCATCAAATTTATCAGCAAATTTAGGTGTTCCTGCTTTTGTTGTAGTATTCAATAAATAGGAAGTTGTAAAACCGTAAGAAATATTTTCTCCAGCTCCAAAATCAATCGTCGCAGCAATTCCGGTTCCATATTCTTGCATTGTTGCACCAACTTGAAATTTTTTATCTCCTTTTCCTTTAAACGCTTGTGAATTTGCAAAACTTGCACATAAAACAAGTAATAATGTAATAATTTTTTTCATGATTATAAATAGTTTAGACTGCAAATATAAGGAATCCATTTTCAATGACAATTTCAATTTCAATCCCGAAGCCTTGTGACAATTTCAAATCTCAAACAAGAAACCCGAAACCTTATAACCACAAAGTTTGTTCACAAAGTTTGTCATTCCGAAGGAATCTTAAGTTAATAAAGAGAAACCCGAAACCTTATAACCACAAAGTTTGTTCACAAAGTTTGTCATTCCGAAGGAATCTTAAGTTAATAAAGCATAAGAGTGAAGAGTGATTAGTAAAGAGTGATTAGTAAAGAGTGATTAGTAAAGAGTGATTAGTAAAGAGTGATTAGTAAAGAGTGATTTGTAAAGAGTGATTTGTAAAGAGTGATTATTGAAGAGTGATTAGTGAAGAGTGATTAGTAAAGAGTGATTAGTAAAGAGTGATTAGTGAAGAGTGATTAGTGAAGAGTGATTAGTGAAGAGTGATTAGTGAAGAGTGATTAGTGAAGAGTGATTAGTGAAGAG
>JAIFLT010000165.1:470-11455 GCA_020048955.1 Flavobacterium sp. | reverse complement strand
GCTCTTAAATTCATAGAAGCATTTCCGCGTGATATTTGCAATTCTTCCATTACATCTTCCATCGAAACTGCTTCGTGAGAAACCATTAACAGCGCATGAATTTGAGCCATGGTTTTGTTAATTCCCCATTGACTGCCCAGTGCACCCCAAGTTTGAACGAATTTATTTTTAGCTTCTTTGAATTCCATTTGATGGCTATTTCATTTTGATAAGACAAAGATATATAAAAGTTTTTAAAGTTTCAAAAAAAAATGAAAGTTATTTTATTTTTCTATTGAAATATTAATAACAGAAGAAGTATTCCCTAAAAAATATATTAAATTGGTGAATACATTCACTAAATTTATTATTATATTGGTGAATAGAATCACCAAAATATATATTAATTTGGTGAATATAAAATTTTTTATACCTTTGTAAAAAGTTTAAAGCGATGATAAATAGAGATTTAACAAATGTTTTGCTTCAAAAACTGCATAAAGGGAAAGTTATTGTGCTTATTGGTCCGAGGCAAGTAGGGAAAACTACCTTAATTAATTCGCTATTGGCAGATAAGGACTATCTTTTTTTGGATGGAGATGATCATTCGGTGTGTGATTTACTTTCAAATGCCAATACCGAACAATTGCGAAGTATTATAGGAAATTATAAATACGTTTTTATTGACGAAGTGCAACGCATTCCAAATATTGGATTGAAGTTGAAGATTATGGTCGATCAAATAAAGGAGGTGCAAGTAATCGTTTCGGGTTCATCAGTATTTGATATCAATACTATGACGCAAGAACCATTAACGGGAAGAAAATTTGAATACCAACTGTTTCCCGTTTCGTGGACTGAATTTGAAAATAATGTAGGTTATGTAAAAGCCCATCAACAACTTGAATTGCGTATGGTTTATGGTATGTATCCTGATGTGATTAATCATTTTGGAAACGAATATGAAATTTTGAAAAACCTAGTTTCGAGTTATTTATACAAAGATATTTTGGCTTTGGCAGGCATTAGAAAATCGAATGTGTTAGAAAAAATTCTTCAAGCTTTGGCATTCCAAGTTGGGAGTGAAGTGAGCTATAACGAAATTGCGCAATTGGTAGGTGTTGATAAAAACACGGTGAATAATTATATTGATTTACTAGAGAAAAGCTTTGTGATTTTTCGTTTAAATAGTTTTTCTAGAAATCATAGAAACGAGATAAAAGCCAACAAGAAAATCTATTTTTACGATAATGGTGTGCGAAATATGGTTATAGGAAACTTCAATTCGTTGGCACTTCGGCAAGATAAAGGAGCTTTGTGGGAAAATTTTATGATTTCCGAAAGAATGAAGTTTTTATCCTATTCGCAAAGCAATGCAAAACCTTATTTTTGGCGAACCACCACCCAACAAGAAATTGATTATATAGAAACCAATGCTGATGCTGTGAGTGCTTTTGAATTCAAGTGGGCAAGTGAAAAAAAAGCGAAATTGCCAAAATCGTTTATAGAAGCATATCAGCCAAGCTTTTTGGTGGTAAATAGAGATAATTTTAGGGAGTTTTTGAGGTAGTTTGAACTTTGAGAAATACAACCCAAAGTAGTTTAAAATTCAACAGAATATAAATCATTAAAAAATTTATTTGTAAATTTGGACAATTATTAAATTGAAAATGAAACAGAGAATTTACATTGATACTTCAGTTGTTGGCGGATATTTTGATGATGAATTTTCAGTGGACACAATTCGGTTTTTTGACCGTGTAAAAAGTGGAGAAATAATAATAATTGTTTCAGATATTCTTGAAGCTGAACTTTTGAGAGCAACAGACTTTGTAAAAGAACTTTTGAAGAATATGCCAGAATTACAAATTGAAAAAGTAAGACTTTCACCAGAAGCAATTGTGCTTGCAGACAAATATATAGAAGCAAGAGTTGTTGGAAAAACAAGTAGAGCCGACTGTCAACACATTGCTATTGCGACACTTTGCAATGCAGATGTTTTGGTAAGTTGGAATTTTAAGCACATTGTAAATCTTGACAGAATTAGAGGTTATAACGGAATAAACTATCAAAATGGACACAGAATGATAGAAATTAGAACACCAAAAGAGATAACAAAATATGGAAGCGAAGACTAAAAAAACGGACAAAAAGTTTGACGCAATCAAAACAATGCGTGAAATACGAGACAAAATTAGTCTTGAAATAATGAATATGACTTATGAACAAGAACGAGCCTATTTGGACAAACTTCTAGAACAGGGACAAACTAAATCGAAATAATACACTTCTCCAACAATTTATAAAATGACGCGTTAAGAGCTAAAATGTCCCGATAGGTTGTGAGTGTGTAGTAAAGAAATTTATGTGCTAATAAGAAATTTCTGTTTTCAAAAGTCTCAACTTCATAAATATGAAAACCCTTAAAACTCCCATGATGTTTGGAATTATTAACTAAACAATGCCTTAACCTCATTAATATCAAACGATTTCTTCTCCTCATCTATCGAGATTATACTTGATGCAACTGCTTTTTTACTGCTTTGCAAAGCGACAATTTTTTCTTCGATAGAATCTTTGCAAATCATTCTATAGGCCATCACTTTTTTGGTTTGTCCAATGCGGTAACACCTGTCAATAGCTTGATTTTCAACTGCGGGGTTCCACCAAGGATCGATGATAAATACATAATCGGCTTCGGTTAAATTTAATCCTGTGCCGCCTGCTTTTAAACTGATTAGAAAAACTCTAACGCTGGCATTGTTTTGAAAATTCTCTACTTTTTCTTGTCTATTGCTGGTTTGCCCGTCGAGATATTCATATTGAATTTGATCTTCGTCAAGTCGTGTTTTTACAATTTTTAGCATTTTTACAAATTGCGAAAAAACTAATATTTTATGATTTCCTGTTTTTTCCTTAATGTTTTCAATCAAATTTTCGAGTTTAACCGAGTAATTTCCATAATCTTCTTCTTCATTGATTAAAGCTGTTGAATTGCAAATTTGGCGCAATTTTGTTAATCCCTCTAAAATATACATTTGCGATTTTTCTACCCCATTTTCATCAATTTTATTTAGCAAATAATCACGGTATTTGTTTTTGAAATAGTCATACACCTTTCGTTGTTCTTTTTCCATTTCACAAAAAATAATACTTTCGGTTTTTTCTGGAAGCTCTTTTGCCACTTGTTCTTTAGTTCTTCTTAGCACAAATGGAGCAATAATTTTGCTTAATAATTGCGAAGTATCCACATTTTTGTCTTTGTCAATGGCGTCAGAAAAAGTAGTTTTAAAATGGCTCATATTTCCTAATAAACCAGGGTTCAAAAAGTTGAGTTGGGCATATAAATCAAAGGTGTTGTTTTCAATTGGAGTTCCCGTAAGCGCAATTTTGTTATACGATTGTAATAATCTAACGGCTTTATATCGTTTAGAATTAGGGTTTTTTATGGCTTGACTTTCGTCTAAAATAACATAGTTAAACTTAAAATCTTTTAAAAATTCAATATCATTCAATAAAGATCCATAAGTAGAAATAACGAGGTCATATTTTGATAAATTTTCTTTGTTTTCTAATCGGTTTGAACCCACAAAAGCTAACATTTTTAAAGTAGGACAAAATTTCTCAATTTCATTTTTCCAGTTAAAAATCAAGGAAGTAGGGGCAATAATCAACGAGGGTGGATTTTTTTTGTTTTCTAATTTTAGATATTGTAAAAAAGCAATAGTTTGCAGGGTTTTACCCAGTCCCATATCGTCTGCAAGGCAACCTCCCAACTGGTTTTGATGTAAAAAAACGAGCCAATTTAACCCGTGATGTTGGTAATCTCTTAGTTTTGCTTTAATGCCTTTTGGAATGGCAATTTCTTCGATATTCGAAATGTTTTGTAATCTTTTTTTCTTTTCGTAAAGTTCCATCAAGAAAGTGGGTTTGGTTTCCATTTCTTCATACAATTCGTCAATAATTCCAAATTGATAATTAGAAATTTGTATGCCATTTTTCTTAATTTCTCCCGCTTTAAAATAGCCAGAAAATTTTTTCATCCAATCTTCGGGCAAAATACCGAGAGTGCCATCGCCCAGCGTAACATAATTGGATTTTTTCAAAAAAGATTTTTGTAGTTCTTTCAAACTTGCCTTTTGACCGCCATAACTAATGTCTATTTCTATATCAAACCAATCGGTATTTGATTTTAAATTAACCGAAATAATGGGTTTATTGATATTAAATTTAAAAGATTTTAGCTCATTAGCACCAAAAACTTTTATGCCCATCAAGTTCATTCTTTCGGTAGCGTGTAGCATCCAAAAGTTTTCAAAAAGCTCTTCGGGAGTTAGATAATAAAGCCCATCTTGTTTAGAAAAATTAGGATGAAGGTTTGTAAATTCTTCAATAAAATTATCTTCAAACGCTTGATTTCGTTCTTTATAAGTTAGTTTTTCGGGGTTTGAATAATCTAGTAAAATTTGTGAAGAATGTACCGGAATTAATTGATTTTCATATTGAACAGAAGGTTTAAATACAATATATTGCCCTTCTAAATCAGATATATAAATGTGTTTTTCTAATGTTGTTTCTTCGGTTTTTGTTTTGTCTTTTTTGAATAAGGTGGTTTGAACTTCATATTTTTTAGATAAAGGAGCAATTACATTTTCGTAGATTGAGCCAAAATCTTTCTTAAAATAATTGGTTTCATGATTTTCGGCATAATGTCGTAGCGACAGTGATAAATCGGCATTATTTATAGGATAAACAATGTTTTCAAGAACGATAAATAAGGGACAAATAATAAGTTTTGAAGCATTAATATTATAGTTTTTATCATCGATAGAAATTTTTGCTTTGAGCGAATAAAAAAATTCACTTTCGGTGAGTTGAAAAAATAATTTTATTGGTTTTTCATCAATGACAAGCGGTTCAACGTTTTTTCTGACTAAGGAATTTTTGGCTTCGTAACTATATAAAAGATTTTCTTTAAAGCTTTCTATATTTTCTTTAAAAATAGAAATGGCTCTGTTGAGGGCACTTAAATCTTTTTCAGCTTTTGATTGAGCTATTAAACTATTTATTTGAAGGGTGTTTATAATTAAATCGTGACTATTTTTGCTCTCAAAATACAATAAATTTTGATTTAGATTTGAATAACTTATTTCCTGTAAAGAAGAAGAAAAATCGGTTTTTAATTTATTTAATTTACCAGAAATAGGATAGATGCCTGAAAAATTTTTTCTCGAAATTTCAATACAAATTCCCACACCATGCGTTTCTACATCATTCGAATTATTATAGGGCAATTGTGCTGTTAATTCGGTACTTTCTTCGTCATACATGCTTTTTATTTCGTTAACAACTGGGGTAATGTTTTTGAAATTTGAGGTAACTTTTAGTCCTTTTGTAGTGATTTCATATTGAAATATTTTTTCATAATCATCGTCTAATGTTAAATTATACTGGGCTAAATGATTTTTGATTTTTTCTTCTAAATAATTGTCGCAAAAGTAGTTATCGCCTAATTTTGATATAATTGTTTGCAATGCCATGACACGATGTTCACAAAATTTGATGACTTTTGTACACGAGCAACTGGTTGTCAAAACCTGTGATGAAGGGTCAAATATAAATTTTTGAAATGTTACATTCCAACTTTTTGAAGAGGTGTTAATTTCGGTTTTACTTATAAAATCTATCGTGTAATTATGAGAATAGTAAAGATTGAGAGTAGCTAATTCTTCAATACTATCCCAGTCCAAAAGATTGTCTTTTAATAGTATCTGATTGGAATTCTTCAATACTATCCCAGTCCAAAAGATTGTCTTTTAATAGTATCTGATTGGATTTTAATTTGTTGCTATTTTCTTGATTTTCAATAGGAAATAACAGTAATATTTCGCCACTATTTATGTCATTTTTTAATGTATTTAAAGCTGCTATCGTATGTTTACATATTCCAGTATAATGATAAGGACAGTTGCATGAAGTGGCTTTAACGTTGTCTCCATCAAGTTCTATGGTTATCGTATAGGGTGTTCTTTCCGAACCTTTGCATTGATATTCAAAGTAATCAGCAGTGTTTTGTATCAGTTTTGGATAAACATAATTTGCTCCCGATCTTGAATTTGGAGTACTATTTGCCTTAATAAAGGTATCTACATTTTTTGTATTCATTATGCTAAATTTTTATATCAGCCCCGCTCTTTTTAACAATGCCTCTGGCATAGGTTGTTGAAATCTAAATTCTTTATATAAAAAAACTTTCTTTAAGAATTAACCTAGATATTTCATTTTAAATTGAACATTATCAGATTTACATTTTGAACAAAAAACAGTTTTATTTCGCTCTAATTTTCCTTCACAATCACAAATTGCAGGTTCAGTATTATTTCTATCCAAACTGTGAAACTTCCCACACGATTGACATTGATAACCTTCGCAAAATCTTGAATAAGACGAAACTATTTCTGAATGTTTGCATGCTAAACAAGTTAGTTCTCCAGTAGCAGTCATTTTAGAAAATGTTAGCTTATTTTCCAATTCAATTTTTTCTTTAAAATATGGATTAATATCTACTATTACAGGTGTCCAATTTAATTCTTGTTCAATAAGATTTCTGTATTTGGTTTTAGTTTCTACTGGTGCTTTTCTAATGTACTCTTCGGCTAATTCTTTCTTGTCTGGGGATAAATTTTTTAAATATTCTATTCTTTCATTCGGATTAACTAGCACCGTTTGATTATTTTCGTTTTTATATTCCCATTTTTCAGGAAGATTTGTCCAAACGACATTATCGATATTAAACTTTTTTGCCCAATTGATTATTTCCTCTTTATATAAAAAATCTTCTGGATAAAAAACATTGTTTTGTGAAGTGTAAAATCCAATATCAGTTATTTTACAACCCTCTCTAGCTTTTAAATTATCAATTACATCTTTGATTGTAGTATCATAAATTGCTAAAGTATAATGGGTTTTTACAGGAGTTTCGTTTTCTGAAATGACCAAAGTTAATCTGCCATCTTTTGAAATTCTTGCAAATTCAATAGGTAAAGTTGGCCCTTGTTTTTGCCAGCCAAAATCTTTGTGAAACTTTAAATTTTTAGGTTCCCAAATTAAAGATCCCCAAGCTAGTATTCCAGTTAGTTCAAACATTATTGTGATTCTTTACAAATGTGATTAAATTTTGAGATGAAGTTTTCTCTTAATATACAAGCTGGAATTCCATCAAATTTACCTCCATTAATAATTACATCTTTATATCTATCAATTAATAATTTTAAATCACTTTGAAAATTTTCTCTATATATAATCTTTTCACCATCTTTTTCATCATAACTTAAACCTGTTTTTTCAGTATTTAGTTTTATTCGCCAATTATTTTTTGTTTGTGTTTCGTGAAGTAAAGCACAACGAACATTCCAGAAAAACTCTTCTCCTTTAATATTATATTCTTGAAAAACACTTCTGTATTTGAAAAATGAAATAAAAACTCCTACATTTTTCATTGTGTCATTTGCTTTTATAGACAATCCAATATCTGTATTTTTTATTTCAATATTGTTTTTCTTCCATTTATTTCCCTCATTTATCCAACCATTTATAAAGCTTTCAATCATTTCAATTAAAGAGCATTGCAAATTAACTATAGCAAAACCTTCTCCTTTATAAGATTTCATATTTAAAATTGCATCAATTGGCTTTAAATATCTTGTACAAATTCTTAATTCAAAAAACTCAAAAACTTTATCCCATTTTTCATTATCACAGCAATCAATTTTTAGTTTGTTCTCAACACCAACTATATCTTTCCAATCTTTTATTGTTTTTTTTCCAGCTATTTCAATTTTATCCATTTTCTTTGTTTTTTATTTCTTCTAAAAGTTCGATTACCATTTCATCATCAGCATAAAATTTTAAAGTGTTCCAAAAGTAAGTCAAATTTTAATTCTTTTAATTCTAAAATTAAAAAATCATAGGCTAATATGTTCGTTACGGATAAGATTAATTGAAAATTATATTTTTAAATGTAAATAGAGAAATTACAAAACCAGTAAAAGCAAAGATAATTTCTACATAAAATAGCCACCAAACAATTCTTCCTAATAAATAGGTTTGTCTGCTTATTTCATTAAATGGAATGTCTTTTTTAATCAATTTTGCTGTTTTTCTATAATCTTTAAGTTTAACAATATTCAAAATAAAATAAGCAAGTATTGAAAGTAGAAAAAATAAAATCGAATATAAGAACAAATCATTAAGTACTAGACATCTCATTTTTTTATTATTTAATAAGTAATTCATAATAAATCCTACAACAGCAACACAAAAAGTAAAAATAATATTAGTACTAATTGTGAGTTGATTTCTCTGAATTTCTCTCCAATTTTTATAATTGTAGAATTCTTTTAAATATTCTTTTGAGTTTATGTTTGTTATTTTTTTTATTTAATATTGATTTAGTTAAAAAAATATGTTGATATTGATTTTAAATATATATAAATTTATTAATTTTGAAAATATTATTTTAAAATTAAAAATTAAAAATGTTAGAATCAATTGGATTAATAGCGATTATAGTAATGATTTTTTTTGTTGTAACTGTTATTTCAGATAATGAAAATGAAATTAGAAGAAAAAGGAAAGTACTGATAGATAATAGTTTAGATTGTAAAATGTTAATATATAATTATGAAGAATCTATAATTAATGGAAATCCAATTATGACAAAGAAAGAACTGAACAAAAGAATTGATGATATTTTGAAAGTTGAAAAGGATGATATTCTCGAAAGTATAAAAAAGAGAGCGGAAGAAGAAATCGAAAATAAAAGAATTTTACGTGAAAACAGAAAAGTTGGTTATAAATACGATTTAGAAATATTTAAAATTTTTAACAACAGTAAAGAGTTAAGTGAGTCTCAGTTGAAAGAAGGAGTAAAAAAACAGTTCAATATTTTTGATCAAGATAAAATAGATGATCTTATCAGTATTTGGAAAGAAAATTCACTTATTTCACAATGTGAATGGAATACATCAAAATTTAAAATTGGAAGTATCCTTAAATATGATTTTTATAAAATTGATGAAGAAGATATTATATGGGATGAATGGCTGAAAAAAAATAGAATTTTTTTAAAACCTGATAGTAAAGAATACAACGAATATTATAAAATAAATAATGAGGATGATGTTTACATTCCTCTAAATCTAGATAATAATTAATTACAAGTCTAAAATACTTAAATTTCATCTATAATCCTTTTGTACTATTTTAGTAACAATTGTTTTTACACCAACTTCTTAGCCATTTTACTTTTCAACAACGCTTTCATTTGTGTAATTGCAATGGTATTAAGCTGCATTAATCGTTCGGATTGCGACTGCCCTTGATGAATAAAAACCGAATTCAAACTCTCTAAATTTGATAAAACCACCAATTGTTCGATGGTTGCCACATCTCGTATATTTCCGTCTGTATTTGGGTTTTCATCACGCCATTGTTTGGCTGTAATCCCAAATAGAGCCACATTTAGCAAATCGGCTTCGTTAGCATAAATGAAATTTATTTTAGATTTGTCAAGTGTTTCTGGAATTAAATTGGCTTTTATGGCATCAGTATGAATTTGATAATTGACTTTGGCTAATGTCCGTTGTATATTCCATTCAATTTTTAATCGGTCGTTTTCATCTTCTTTTAAACGTTGAAATTCTTTGATTAAATAAAACTTAAATTCAGAACTGAGCCAACTCGCAAATTCAAAAGCAATGTCTTTGTGTGCAAATGTTCCACCATATCGTCCTGTTTTGGAAACGATACCAATAGCATTCGTTGTTTCTATCCATCTTTTTGGAGTTAACGAAAAACTATTTGAACCCGTTTGATTTTTAATTCCATCGAATTCGATGGAATTAAAATTTGGATTATTAAACTGTTCCCAAAGACCAATGAACTCGATAGCACTTCTATTTCGCATCCAGTTTTGCAAAATATAATCACTTCGTTCACGGTCTCGATGTCTAGCAATATCGGTTAAGGATATAAAATCATTTTTATTATCTTCATAATAGAAAACATCAATTCCTTGAATATTTATTTTTTTATTTTTTACCATAATATTTTAAAATTATGTTTAATTACGGCATTTTCGCCACAATTAAAATCTAAATCAACCCCGCCCTTTTTAACAAAGCATCTGGCTTAGGTTCTTGACCTCTAAATTTTTTATATAACTCCATGGGTAATTCGGTACCACCTTTTGAGAGTACGTTGTCTTTGAATTTTGTGGCAATATCTTTATTGAAAATACCATTTTCCTGAAAATACGCAAACGCATCAGCATCAAGTACTTCTGCCCATTTATAGCTATAATATCCCGAAGAATAACCACCTTGAAAGATGTGTGAAAACGAAGTGCTCATGCAATTTTCGGCAACATCAGGATATAAATTGGTTTCTGCCATGACTGCTTTTTCAAAAGCTTTGACGTCTTCAATGGTTTGCACTTTTGCATGATAAGCTATATCTAAAATTCCGAAACTGATTTGTCGCAACGTTGCCATGCCTTCTAAAAAACTGGCACTTTCTTTGATTTTTTCTACATATTCTTGCGGAATAACTTCTCCTGTTTCATAATGTTTAGCAAACAATGCCAATGCTTCGGGCTCGTAGCACCAGTTTTCCATCACTTGGCTTGGCAATTCTACAAAGTCCCAATAGACCGAAGTTCCCGATAAACTTGGATAAGTAGTATTGGCTAACATTCCGTGCAAGGCGTGACCAAATTCGTGAAATAAAGTCGTTACTTCATTGAAAGTCAACAAAGAAGGTTTGGCTTGAGACTTCTCAGAGGTAATAATTGGCGGCGTAAAATTACAAACGATAGAAACATGAGGGCGTTCGTTAATTCCCTGCCTGTCCGGCAGGCAGGCATTTTTGATATATTGCGATTTATATGAAGTCATCCAAGCACCATTTCGTTTTCCTTTTCTTGGAAAAAAATCGGCGTAGAAAAT
>JAIFLT010000165.1:0-456 GCA_020048955.1 Flavobacterium sp. | reverse complement strand
GGCAGGCATTTTTGATATATTGCGATTTATATGAAGTCATCCAAGCACCATTTCGTTTTCCTTTTCTTGGAAAAAAATCGGCGTAGAAAATAGCCACCAGTTCGCCAAATTCGTCTTTCACTTGATATGTTGTAACTTCGTCGTGGTATTTATCGATGTCGAATATTTCTGTAAAAGTCAATCCGTACAATTTTTCAGCAATCGTAAAAGCTCCATCCAATACATTTTCTAATTTGAAATAAGGTTTCAACAATTCATCATCTAAACTGAATAATTTTTGTTTCAATTTTTCTGAATAATAAGCTCCGTCCCATTTTTCTAATTGGTCAATTCCATCTAATTCTTTTGCGAAAGCAGTTAATTGTTCAAACTCTTTTTGTGCGGCAGGTTTTGCTTTTTCTAATAAATCATTCAAAAACGATTGTACTTTTTCAGGATTTTGAGCCATTCGTTCTT
>JAIFLT010000077.1 GCA_020048955.1 Flavobacterium sp. | reverse complement strand
TGGAATAATTTATCATTTCCAATTACAGAAAAAATTCATGATGAGGTTTTGAGTTTGCCCATGAGTCCTGTTTTGACAGATGATGAAGTAAGTTTTGTGATTGAAATTTTAAATAAATACTAATTGAGTTTTATTAAAGAAATACTATCCAAACCTTTATTCAAAGCTACTTCTTTGAATGCAATAAGTATATTAATAAAGATTTTTGTTGGATTTATTACTTCTAAATTTATAGCCGTTTTTGTGGGTCCGAGTGGAATGGCTTTGGTTGGAAATTTGAGAAATTTTCTAACCACAACAGAAGCTTTTGCTACTCTCGGATTTGAAAATGGAGTTGTAAAATATGTAGCCGAACATCAATCAGATGACTATCAACTTAAAAAGACACTTTCTACCATTTTTATAACAGTTTTATTCGCTTGTATTTCCATAAGTTTAGGATTGTTTTTGTTTTCAGAATATTTGAATACTTTAATTTTTGGTAATCAATATCAATATGCTTTTGTATTTAAATCTCTTGCAGTTGCTTTGCCGTTTTATATTGGTAACCTCTTTTTGATTGCAACAATCAACGGATTTGGAACTTATAAAAAAGTTATTTATATCAATATTTTCGGAAGTTTAATCGGTTTAATCATTTCGGTTTTATTGATTTGGAAATTGAATACTGAAGGCGCATTGCTATCAATTATTTTGACGCCATCTATTTTGTTTTTAGTTTCTTTTTTTTCCATTAATCAAGAAATTAAGATTTTAAAAGCTATTGATTTGAAGTTTTACAATCTTTCTTTTCTGAAAAATTTATCTTCTTATTCTTTGATGGCATTAGTTTCAGCCGTATTTGGACCAATGTTTTTTTTAGCTATTAGAAAATATATTATTGCTAATTTAGGTATTGAACAAGCCGGATTTTGGGAAGCTATGAGCAGAATGTCGTCCTACTATTTTATGTTTATTACGTCAATTATTTCTATTTATTTTTTGCCAAAATTAGCTACAGCCAAAAGTAATCAAGAAACCAAAATACTTTTTTGGAAGTATTATAAAGGAATTTTATCAATTTTTATAATTGGAATGATTGTAGTCTATTTTCTAAGAGACTTTATCATTCATATCTTGTTCACCAAAGAATTTTTGCCGGTTTCTAAATTGTTTTTTTGGCAATTGATTGGTGATGTTTTTAAAGCGGCATCTTTTATTCTAGGATATCAATTTTATGCTAAGAAACTCACAAAAGCGTTTATTGTTTCGGAGTTATTTTCTCTTTTGGTATTGTATTGTAGTAGTATCTATTTGGTTTCCCAATTTTCAATTGAAGGCGTGGTAATGGCGCATGCTTTTACTTATTTTATCTATTTCATTACCTTGAGTAGTTACTTTAGAAAGTCTTTATTTGCTTAGCTGAAGCATCTCGTAATCGCCTTTTCCATTCCCGAAAACTACAATTTTATCGTAATTTTCTAAGTTTATTTTTTCATTAATACGATTTACTTTTTCAATACCATAACAGTTTTTTGTTTTGAATTTTCCTGTAATTTTATTGTTTACAATTTCAAGTTCTGTGGATATTATTTGCAAATTATGTTCTTCTGTCCAACCGTAAATCCATTCTCGAAATGAAGCAGTTACAATATAAATATCAGCTTTTTGCTCTTGAAACTTCTGAATTTTTCCCCAAATATTTTTGTTGAGATTTCTTGGAATATTTTCGTCTGCAAATTGTTTTCCTTTTTCTAAAAACAAATTATAATGTTCGTTTCTAAAAAAATAAGTCATGAATTTTTGTTTAGCAGTTTCATTTGAAATTTTACTGAGTTTCCAGTTTAAAAGCATTGGAAAAAGAGCTATAAAACCAATTATGAATTGATAATTTCTTTTATAGAATCTTGTAAATTCTATCAAACTATCTTTGCTATAAAGCGTCTTGTCAAAATCAACTAATACTAATGTTTTCATATCAGCTTCTAAAATATAATAAATAACTCATAAGCAGTAGCCAACCTAATATTGTAAATTGAATAAACCGATCTTTCAAAACTATTTTAGTAGGAGAATAAGTTGATTGATCTACAAAAACCAATTTCAAATACCTAAAAATTCCATTAACAACAAAAATGATGGAAACATACAATAATTTGGATTGATAATGTAGTTGAACTTCTGGCGAAATACAATAGAATATATAGCTTACAATGATTATAGATGCCAAAATTCCTAAAATGACATCTATAAAAATCAAATTATAACCTTCAATATTTTTACGAACATCATTACCATTTTCAGCAAGAACAACATCGGTTCTTCGTTTAGAAATACCTAAAAATAATGCTAATAGATAAGTTATTAGCAAAATCCAAATCGATGGAACCACGTCGCTAACAACGGAACCAGCAACGATACGAAGTATAAAACCAACGGCAATGATATTTACATCAAGTATTGCAATATGTTTTAGCCATTTAGAATAGAAGAAATTTAAAACTAAATAGGATAGAATCACAAGAAACAATTCTACAGAAATAAAATAAGAAATGGTTAGGGAACTAATCATTAAAACTACCATTAGCATCAATCCATTTTTGATACTAACACTTCCTGAAGCTAAAGGTCTAAATCGTTTTTGAGGATGGTTTTTATCTTCATTACTATCAAAATAATCATTAAAAATATAAACACTACTTGATATAGTACAAAAACATAGGAATGCCAAAATTACATTAATCAAATTATCTATATTTAGAAACTGACTATCAAAAAAAAGTGGTGCAAATACAAACGCATTTTTTATGTATTGTTCAACTCGTATGAGTTTAAGGTAATCTTTCATTTGGTTTGATTGAATTGTAAACTATGAAATATTTGGTTGCTTCAATTTTATTAAATTTTTTGTAAATGAACCATGCTGTCGGACTTGCCTCGATGGTAGATTCTTTAAAATCTTCGCCAGTTACAAATGATTTTTCAATAAAGATATAATTTTTTTTATTAGAACAAATTCTAATAAATCTTTCGTTTTGACCATCTATTTCATGATCTAATAGCCAATCTCCAGGAAGTTGACTTTGAGTATTGAACAAATAATTTGCCATGGGCATACTTGGTGCTACTATATAATTCTTGCCATATTTTTTAATTAATTGTTTTAATTCTAGGTGTTTTTCAAAAGTTTCTTTTTTTGTTTTAATATATTTTAACTTGGGTGAAATCGATTCTAGAGAATAGTTTAATTTAAAAACAGAATCTTCACGATAAGGATTTTTATTGGATGCAAATGCTACTAAACAAAGTGGTAATCCTATTAAAATATATTTCTTCGGATTTATTGAAACCTCATTTTCTAATATTGTAATGAAAGTCAAAATGATTCCTGTTGCAAATAATAAAGTTGTTTGATAACCTACACTTATCGAAACAGACCAAGAGATTCCCATCAAAACCACTAGTGGAAATAGATAATTGATAGTTTTCTTTTTCTCAAAATAGGAATATAATATAGCAATAACGGCAGCATCAAAAGCAATAAAGGAAGCCGCAAAATACCTATTTATTAAAAATAGTACTATTGAAATCAGCATTAAAACAATAGCTATTATCTTTAGATGTGGTGCTAATTGAATGATTTTTTGATTTGTTTTTTTTAGATAAATAAATAAGCTAGCAGAAAAGATAATTGTTAATGCAACAAAAAACTTAAAGGGCATAAATACATAATGATGAAATCCAACAATGTATAAATCTCTTAAATTTAACGTTCCATTAAGTTGTTGTTTGAAATTTTGCCAAGTTGTTGTTTTACAGATTAATAGTATAAATATTCCAATTAAAACGGATAAACTTATTATGTAATAAAGAGTTGCTTTTATGTTGTATTTGAGATATATCCAAACCAAAATGAGCAACGGAATCAGATAGAACGATTGTTTTGATAGGGCAGATAGTAATGAGAAAAAAGCAATAATAAATAATGTAATAAAATTAACTTTAATATTTTTTGCTACAATCCAAAAAGCAATAGAAGCATACAAAAGCCCATCGGTTGTAGGCCAAGGATAGGGTGGAAAATTCAACCACGATAGAAGAAAACATAAAATGATTAAACCCCATTTGTTTACTTTATTTAGGTTGTAAATTAGAAAAGTTCCTGAAACAAAAAAATAAACTTGAAGCAGAAAACTTAAATAGGCAATGATTCTAAAATAAAAAAACTGACCAGTTTCTGGCAGAATTTTCATAAAAAAAGCATGTATATATATGGTTGCCGGAGGAAATTTATAGATAAAATCTTCATAAACTTGTTGACCATTTATTATTCTCCAAGCAAAACTTGACATGTATCCAGTATCCCAAGTTTCCATTCCATACTGACTTAAAATTAAGCAATAGAATGAAATAATTAGAAACAAAATTATCTTATAATTCAGTGTTTTCATTTTTCTAAAATCAAAAAATAATGCGGATACACAAACATTCTTTTAGTATAACTTTCAAGAATTTTAAATCCAATTTCTTCAACTGCTTTTTTAGCAAAATTGGCTTTCATTTCATTTCCAATTTCTCTACTAAAAACCAAATCATGTATTTTATTGCAATAAACTAATAAGCTACTAGCATCTATATCTTTTAGAATCAGCCTACTTCCAAAAGACATTTTAGAATGAATTTCTTTTAAAAATTCCAATTGATTTTCTTTTGGAACATGATGTAAAACATCAATCAAATATATTTTAGAATAATTTTGAATTAAACTTGGAATTTGACAACCATTGAAAGTTTCAAATTGTATGTTTTTTTTATCATTAAATTCTTGATTCACAATTCTTGCATTTTCAACAAGAGTTTCAGAAATTTCAATCCCATAAATTTCATTTGCTGTGGTAAATTGAGCCACTAATGCACAAAATTGTCCTGAACCACAGCCAATATCAAAAACAGAATCCTCCTTTTCAATGTAATTAAGTAAAGCATCAAAAGGACAAATCAAAGGTCTGTAAACTACTTTAAGTTTATCAATAAAACTCAAATTAGCTGACTTGGTTTTTAAGTACTTCAAAATAGTTGATTGGTTTATTAATTCTCCCATGCTTTCAAATATTTTTCAGCAACTTTTACATAATCATGTTCTTTTTCAACAAATGCTCTAGCACGACTTCCAATAGCTTGAATTTCAGTTGGATTTTCTATTAAAAAGGATAGTTCTTTTACTAGAATTTCAACATCTGGCAAAGCATTCACAGCTACTTTATCTGATAAATTGTAATAGTCTTCAAACTCCTTTTCGGCACCAGTAAAAACTACTTTTCCTTTAGCCATAGCTTCCAACGCATTATAACCTTGATCATAAGCATAGATTTGATCTAAAACAATGTGCGCTTTATTAAACAGTTGTATGTAGTTTTGATAGGGAATGTTTCTGGTAACAATAACTTCAACTTTATCAGCATATTTTTGTTTGACAATTGTCAATGCTTTTTCAAATAAATGAATCCCTTTTTTATAGGAATTTCCGTTGTTAATGCCCAAGAAAATTATTATTTTATCAGTAATAGGATTTTCAACAAATTCAATAGTTGAAACGTTTATTGGATTTGGAATCATTCCTAAAAACTTCAGATTGTTACTTAACGGATTTACATAATCTAAATCGCTTGCAATGACTCCATTTATTTTGTTATACAAAAAATCATGAATCTTTTTATGAGCTTTTGAAAGGTATTCCCACATCGATTCGTATTGAATTAATGATTCTTTAATTCCTTCAAAATAAGGATTCATTATAGAATAACGTTCCTTTTTGTCAAGCATGTGATTCAAGGTAACATGGTCAACGCCACTGCAAAGCAAAAAGAATTTATTATTTTGTTTAAAAAGTTTTTTTAATAAATACAATTCAAATGTAGCAGTAGTTTGAATTGGAGCTTCATTGATTAATTGAACTACATCAAAATCTTTTAATTTCTTTAGAAGAAAATAAAAGCGTAGGCCACGTTCCATTTTTGAAATATCAAATTTGGTAATTCTATAAATCAGTTGTCGAGGAATATTACCCAATTTACTTTCGCACCAAAATGCTCTATTGGAATAATCTGATGGGTAATTTTTAAAACCATCGCCATTATTTACTAGAACAACTTCATGTCCTAGTCTTAGTAATCCTTCTTTAAGAGAATTATGTAATCGGCTAAACTCACCAACAAGTAGTATGCGCATTTAAAAGTTTTATTTACATTTGCTAAAATACATAAATATTTATGATTGTTGATTATCGATTTTTGATTTTTGAAGTAATGCCAATATCTGTACTATCTTAATTGAATTTTTAGTAGTATAACAAAATAATTAACGCATTGAATTTAATTAATAAACCCACAAAAATAGCACTCGCAACGGTAACTCTTTCTGATGGTGGAGCAGAACGATGTGCGGCAACCTTATCTCATTTTTTTGCTAATCAAGGATTTGTAGTGCATCATTTGGTTTTTTCTGGAAAAATTGAGTATGATTATTCTGGCGAAGTACTGCATTTGGCTAAATACAGTTCTAGTTCATTTGGGTTTATAAATAGAATTCGGAGATTTTTTCATTTAAAAAAGTATTTAAAAAAGCAGAATTTTGATTACATCATCGATTTTAGAATCAAACAATTTTTTTGGCAAGAGTTTATCCTTCATAATTATGTATATAAAAATCACATTCAAACGATTCATAGCCATAAATTAGATTCTTATATTCCTAAAAATAAGTTTTTAGCCCAGTTACTTTATAAAAAATGTAAACTATTTGTTGCTGTTTCTAAAGGAATTGAAGAGAAGATTAAAACGGAATATAATTTTAAAAATATCCATCAAATTTACAATCCGATTGATTTTGAAAAAATAAATGAAATTAAATCAGAAAGTATTGATTTTGAAGGAGTTTTCGTTGTTGCAGCAGGCAGTATGAACAAAAATATAAAGCAATTTGATCATCTTATAGAATGTTATTCTAAATCCAATTTGCCCGAAGGAAATGTCAAACTCATTATTTTAGGCGAAGGAAAATTAAAGCAGGATTGGATAGATTTAGCAGAAAAAAAAGGGCAGAAGCACAACATCATTTTTAAAGGAAATGTAGCCAATCCGTTTGCTTATTATTCAAAAGCACTTTTCACGATTCTTACCAGTAAATATGAAGGTTTGCCAATGGTTTTAATAGAATCTTTAGCTTGCGAAACACCAGTTGTAGCTTATAATTGTGAAACCGGACCTTCAGAAATTATTAATCATTTGCAAAATGGTTTATTGGTAGAAAATCAAAATAAAGAGGCTATGATTGCTGCAATAAATACATTTTATGAGGATAAAAACTTATATTTACATTGTAAAAACAATTGCAAAAAAAGTAGTTCAAAATTTGAAGTTGAAAACATTGGAAATCAATGGTTATCACTTTTTAAACAATTAAAAAATGAACGTTAAGTTAGTTGATATTCCCAAAATATTAAATAAAGAAGGAAACATTGCTGTTCTTGAAAATGGCGTAGTTCCTTTTGATATTAAAAGAGTGTATTATTTGTATGATATTCCTAGTACATCTAAGCGTGGCGGACATGCTCATAAAAAACTGAATCAGATTCTAATAGCCATTTCAGGAAGTTTTGATGTGGTTTTAAAAGACGGCAAAAACCAACAAGTTATCACCATGAATAAACCCGATAAAGGATTGTTGATTTCTAATAATATTTGGCGTGAATTAGAAAATTTTTCTTCTGGTGCAGTTTGTTTAGTACTAGCATCAGAAGTTTATAACGAAGACGATTATATCAGAAATTACAAGTCTTTTGTAGCTTATATCAATTCGAATAAGTAGAAATTTTAATTCCTTTTTTTATTAAATAAGATTTAGTTTTTTCTACAAAAATTAATAAAGATTGCGGTAATTTTAGCAATATTTTTTGTTTCCAATTCAAATTGGATGGATTTATAGCGTTGGCTATTTTTTTCCAATCTTTTGTATCGCCATCACGTTTCAATTTTTTGGCTAAAACATATCTAAAAAAATCCAAATGCTTTTTTAAATCTGAATTGTCTTTTGCCCAAGCTTCATAATTGTCGTAATTTGGAATCTTTTTATGTAGGATGGAGTTTCGAGTAATTTGATGTTCAACGTCCATTAAATAAGACATTTGAATGGTGTTGCTATAAGCTAATTTAAAATGATAATTGGCTCGAATATTGAAATCAATATCATTAGAAAACTTAATTTCATTATTGTAGTTTCCTACTTTTTCATAGACTTCTTTGTGAATGCAAACGCTACCATGGTTGTAGATTCCTTGCTTTACATTGATTTTAAAAAAGTTGATATAACCTTCAAAATTTTCAGATAAACTATCTGATCCATTGTGTGGTTTGTAAGTCTTATTTTGATAGACTTCTTCATAGTTGGTTCCAAAAATTCTCGCTTCTGGAAAATTTATAATTAACCTATGAATGGTTTCTAAAAAAGTAGGTTTCCACAAATCGTCGGCATCAAGAAAAGTGATGTAGTTGGATGAGGCTTTTTCAATTCCGGTATTTCTACTTGCCGAAAGTCCTTTATTTTCAGAATGATGAATTAATTTGATTTTTTCCGATAAAAATGGCATTACTTTTTCAATACTTTTATCGGTACAACAATCGTTTATAATCAAAACTTCATAATCAGTAAAGGTTTGATTGAGAATACTTTTTAGAGCATTTTCAATATATTTTTCTTTATTATAAAGCGGAATGACTACTGAAAAAAAAGACATAAATTATTTTTTAAATATAAAATCAAAAATAGCATTCCAATCGTTCAATTGATTCTTGGTTTCAAAAGTATATTTATTTCCTTGAAATTGAATGGTTTTGTTCACAAAATCGGTTATCATTTGTGCCAATTGCTTCGGATTTTCTGTATCAAAAAAAGAAACTTTGTCATAATCTCCAACAGTTTCTTTCGCATAGGGCAAGTTGGCTGCTAAAATGGGTTTACCAAAAGCTTTTGCTTCAGATAAAGGTAATCCCCATGTTTCTAGTTTTGATGGAAATAGCAAACAATCCATGGCTTCGTAATATCCAAAAACTTCTATGCGAGATAATTTTCCAATAAAATTAAATTGTTTCAATGGATAATTGGCTATAATAAAATCGGCATAATTAGAATCTCCTTTGTCAAATGTAAGATGGACTTGTAGGGAACTTTTTATGGAATCGGGTAGAAGTTTTATAGCATCAGCAATACATTCCACATTTTTAAAGCTTCTAGCAATTAAAGGATAAAAGAAATGAATTTTTGAATCATCTAAAACAATTTTATTTGGATTTGAAATTGATACAAATTCTGGTTGGCAAACTATCACATTATTAATGTTGTAAAGTTTTTCAAATTCATTTTTAATCCAATGTTGTTGTACAAAAATGGCTCGATTTTTTTTGATATTAATTTGAAATAAATATTTATATAAAATAGAAAAAACGCCCACTTTATAATCAAATTTCCAATCTTTGTATGTCGCTTTATAGAATACTGTTGGATGATGACAATAAACAAAACGTTTTTTAGCAATTACATCAGGACTAACATCATGCAGTGAAAACCAGATGTCAGGATGTATTTTTTTAGATAATTTTTTAAAGTAAAAATATTCATAATACAATCGTTTGAACCACGATTTTTTTGCCTCAGGAAATTCAAGATAGTCAATATTTGGATACTTAAATTTAGAGGTATCATGAACTAAGGCAATGACTTTAATATCTTTATTTTCAATATAATGAGATATTTTTTGCAAACAATTGTCTAAGATGGTAAAAATGCCACCATCTTTCATGTTAATTCCCGATATAACGATTGTTTGTTTTGACAAAGCCTAATTTTTAGTATTTTATAAACGAAATAATCCGTATTTTATGATGCAATAAATGGCATGAACGCCATCTTTCCAATTTATTTTTTTTCCTTCTTCATAAGTTCTTCCATAGTAGGAAATGCCAACCTCATAGATTCTTATTTTAGGAATTCGGCTAATTTTTGCGGTTACTTCTGGTTCAAAACCAAATCTTTTTTCTTTCAAATGCAGTGATTGTAGTATCTTGGTGTTGAATAACTTATAACAAGTTTCCATGTCGGTTAAGTTTAAATTGGAAAACATATTAGACAGAAAAGTCAAAAATCGATTTCCTATGGTGTGCCAAAAAAACAATACTCTATGTGCATTGCCACCCATAAATCGTGAACCATAAACAACATCGGCAAAACCATCTAAAACGGGTTGTAATAAAATATTATACTCTTCGGGATTATATTCTAAATCGGCGTCTTGAATTATTGTAAAATCGCCAGTTGCCTCAGAAATTCCAGTGTGAATTGCGGCTCCTTTTCCTTTGTTTTTATCGTGTATAAATAATTGAATGTTAAATTCAACATTAGAACTTATATAGTCATTAATTACCGATTTGGTATTATCGGTTGAGTAATCATCAATAATTATAATTTGTTTTTGTATGTTTCCATGTAAAGTAACATTTTTTACTTTGTCTAAAAGTAAATGTATCGTTTTTTCTTCATTAAATACTGGAATAATTATAGAAAGTGTTTTCATAATTTGATTTAAAATTCAAATATTTTTTTTTTTGCTTACAAAAAAACTATTTTTGAGTGAATTAATTTTAATCTACAAAATGATAAAAACAAATAAATATTTATTGTTAATACTTATTGCTTCATTTTGGGCAATAATAATTTTTTATTTATTGCAATTAGATGCACAAACATACAAATTTCCTGATTCATATTCCTACATAACTTCAGTTGAGCAATTGTATTATAAAAATACATTAAATGATCATAGACCTTTTTTATTTACTTTGATTAATGGTTTGCCATTAATTTTTAAAATGCCAATTAGTTCTGTTTATATATGGAGCACAATTATAAATAGCATTTCTTGGTTAGGAAGTATTTTAATTTTGTATAGTATTCTGTGTAACTTAAAAAAAGATAAAAATGCTTTTATATTTACTTTACTGTATGTGTTTTCAATTAGTTCTTTGTTAATTGTTTTTCATTTAATGACTGAGCCAATATTTACATTTGCTTTATTATCAATTTTTTATTTTTTTCAAAAATTTGAAAACACTAAATCAAAAAAATATTTGGCTTTCGCTTTTACATTATTAATCCTAAGCTTACTGATTAAACCCATTCTTAAATACTTTATTTTAATTGCTATATTCGTTTATATTAAAGATTTTATAGTTTTAATGAAAAGCAAGTTTTCTATTTTCATTTTTTTCTCATTCTCATTACTATTTTTTCAAATGTTTTGTCTTAATAAAAAATATGGTGACTTTGTAATTAGTTATATAGATACAATAACTTACTATAATTATTTGGGAACAAAAGCTGATTGCTATAAAAAAAATATAGAATTTGTTCAAGGAAAAAATCAAAGACATTTATACTATTCAAAATTGTCACCAAAATCAACTAGGATAGTTGCAATTGATGATTTTAAAGAACAAATACAGGATAACAAATTAAACTTAGTAAAAGCTTATTGTTCTAATTTATTTATAAACTCCACTAAAAGTAGTCCAAGTGTTTTTGCTTGTCATAATGTTAAGAAAAAAAGATATTTTGAAAGCATACTTTATTTATTTAAAGTTCAAGCCAAAATCGCAAACATTATTTTTACAATTATTGGTTTAATCATGTCGTTCTTAGTTTTATTAAAGTGGAAAAAAAGCAACAGACTTGCAAAGATTATTACAATTGCTATTTTATATATATTTTTCATATCAGGAATATCGACAGATCAAGGTGACAGATTACATATGATATTCTTTCCGTTAGTAATAATTTTATTTTATAAAAAAAGGGCGTTTTTAACGCCCTAAATTTTAATTCTTAATTAATTTTAAAATTTCATTAATTTCTGATGATGTTAATCTAACTAAATATATTCCATCTGCTAAATTTTGTATATCAATTTCAGTATTAGAATTGTTTGTTACAGTTTTGTAAACTGATTTTCCAAAAACATTAAATAATTCAATATTCAAATCTTTAACTTCTTTTTGAGAAACCGTTACCGTGAAAAAACCTGTATTTGGATTTGGATAAAGTTTAACTTCTGATGATTTTTGATTTTTTTCATTAAGTTTTATAGTATTAATCCTATTAGATGGTAATGTACAATTTAACGATAACTCAGGCTTGATTTGTAAGTCAACATAACCAATATCAGGCTTGTAATCTCCGCTAATTATTTCTATATTGTTTCTTGCAAAGAATTTAATTTTTGCTCCATCAGTAACAATATTATTTGACATTTTGATTTCATAAGGTGCAGTTTCTAATTTATAAAACCAATTCCTGTACAATATTCTATCAACTACATTTACAGTTCCAAATGGTTTAGCCATTTCATTTGCCATTTCTACAGCTTTGAACGCATCAAGTGCACCTCCTCCCAATTTACCATGAAATTGGATATTTTCTGGTAGGTTTTCAATATTTCTTGCAGTAAGTTTTAATATACTCTCAACCTCTTTTGGTTTCAAACAATAATTTACTGAAAAAATTAAACCAACAGTTCCTGTTACAATAGGAGCAGAAAAAGAAGTGCCACTTATTCCTCCTTGATCAGCCGAATACCAATAACCATTATTTTGCCATGAACCAACTACAGGAACTTTATAAGCAGGTACAACAATATCTATAGAATCATTATGTTGATGAAAAATTTCAGTTTCAGTAATTGGAATGCTAGTACCATTATAAAACGCATTGACTGGAGTTTTAACTTTATGAACATCTTTCCAATGGTCAAAAGGTAAAACTGTTGAACCAATTTCATTCCAATTACCAACTGTAGAAACAGAAATTACATTTTTATATGATGCTGGATAATAATATCTATTTGAATAACTTTCTGCATCAATAACAGCTGGAGGAAATCCAGATTGAGGACCATTTCCAGAAGCAATAACAACTACAACATTCATGTTGTGCAAATCATTAATTATATTTTGCTCCGTTTGTGAGGCTATACCACCGTCTTTATTTATTGCTGAGTACCAGCTACCATTTACGACTTTAGCACCATTATTCCCTAGAGTCAATAGTGAAGGAACCCAACCTACACCACTAGTAAACATTAGGCCTGTTTTGAATCCAATAGAAGAAAGTCCAACACCATTATTAGTATCTCCAGCTGCTAAACCAGAAACACCTGTTCCATGTGAAGCATTTGGATATGTACTATTATTATTTCCAATTATAGTAACATTTTTATTTACAAACTCCTCGTGTGTATTTAAAATACTAGTATCTGAAATACCAATCTTTACTTTGCTATTACCAGTTGTTATATCCCATGCTTGTTGAGCTCTAATCATATTCAAATGTTTAGGTTCATAATTAACTTGCGGTTGATAAGTATTATAGTCATTAGGTGTATACAATATTCCACCATTAAATGGCAAAAAATATTGTTCAGTCATTACAAATATATTACCAAATTCACTAACAATTTCATTTATTAAATTGATATCATTAGTCTCAACTGAATATGTCTTTTTTAGATTTTCAGATAATGCATTTTCAACTAATCTTTCGAATTTGTAAATAACATATTTGTTGAAAATTGTATTAATTCTTTCATCATTAAAATGAATTTCCTTTGTTCCATCATTTTTATTTATGACACTTGGAGCAATTTCAATACTTGATAGCTCTACATAAAAGTAAAACCTATTTTGCCCAAAAGAAAATTGAAAAAATAAAAATAAAAAAAATAAGATGCTTTTTTTCATGATCTAATTGTTTTTAGATTTTAATTCTTTAACTTCTTTATTTAACTCAATTACATACAAAGTTAATTCTTCAATTTTTTGCAATAATTTTTTGTTCATTTCTCCTAATTCAATTCCGTTCTCTTCAACTGTTTTTGCTGATGGAATATCAATAAGATGACCTTTATCTTTAATATGTTTTTCAACTTCCTCTAAAGTTGGTAAATCATAATCTTTCTCAAATACAAAATCAGCCCATGTTGTGTAAACCTTAACTCTATGTGCTCTTATTGCTCCATTTACAGATAGTCTATATGTATCAGTTCCATCGGTAAAACTAGATGTTCCAATACCAATATTCTCTCCTGCAAAAATATTTCTATCAAACTGCGAAGTCCCAGTTTTAACCCATAGTGCATAAGGAACAGTTCCTGTTGCTGTACCACCTATTATAAAGTGTGAATTACTTTTCCATAAATTCATATTTACCACATCATTATCCTCATGAATATTAAAAACCCAATTTTGAGTTTTATCCATCAATTCCATTCCGCTTCTACCACCTGTATAAGCATAAGTCCCAAATCTTCTGAAATCATTTCTATCATCTATGTGTAACATGCTTAATGATTGATTATTAGTGAAATTTGATGCTGGAAAATCATAATAGCTTAACATTCCTGAATTTGCTACATCATTACCAATTTTTAACAAGCTGGCTGCGTCATAAGCAGTTGTTGCATTTGCATAGGTTTGTCCGTCAATAAGTGATCTTGAAACTTTTAAACCGCCATTCACGTCTAACTTCATAGATGGTAATAGATTACCAATACCAACATTTCCATTAGTTCCATTAATAAAAAATTGAGAATTTGCATTCGTTGGATTAAATGTTAAGTTTTTAGCATTCATATTAACTGTTCTATTTGCAGATAATGTGCCATCTGTATTGTAAATACTAGTATCTAAATCTGAATTAGCAACAGGTACTAATACCAAATTTCCGGTAGCATTAACACTTAATGCTTTTCCTAATAAACCTGTAGTAGTTGGACTTGCACTTGTAAGATTGGTAAGTTGCACACCAGATGTATTTGCAACACCAGAAGTAACTTTTAGCCTTAAACCTCCTGTTCCAGGTACAGCGGTAGTTCCTGTTCCAATACCTACGGCAGTATTAGCAGAAGTTGGAAAAGTGTTTTGAGAAAAACCAAACCCAAATGTTAGGAATGATCCGATAATCAAAAATTGTTTTTTCATTGTTTTTAATTTTATACTCCGTTTGGTCTTGAGCGTTAAAGCGACCTTATACAAATTTTAAGGTGTTCGCATAGTCACACTTTTTTATACCTATTGAAATCTTTATTTATCAATTATTCAAATTTAAAACTTTAAAAAATAGTACTGATTTAATTCAATTGCGATTTTTTTGCATATTTTCGCAATAGAATAATTTTTATTTATTTCTTAATTAAAAGACGAAGTAAATTACTTGTTAAAATAATATCTTTTGTAATTTTATATGTTGTTGCAATTTCAGCAATTTCAAGTGATCAAGGTGATAGATTCCATATTGTTATTTACCCATTAATCTTAATATTGACAGCAAATTTCCTCAAAGATAAAACTAAACACTTCTCTGAACCACTTCAAAAATAGCACCCTCTTCACATTTAAGTGTTTTTGATGGAAATTTCATTAACAACGCATAATCATGTGTTGCCATAATAATAGTTTTACCGTTGGCATTGATATTTTTTAAAACGTCAAGCACTTCTGCACTGGTTTGAGGGTCTAGATTTCCTGTTGGTTCGTCAGCAAGTATTAATTCAGGGTCGTTTAGTAAAGCTCTTGCAATAGCCACTCGTTGTTGCTCTCCACCAGAAAGTTGGTGAGGCATTTTATTGGCAAAACCTTTCATTCCTACTTTATCTAAAACTTCATCAATTTTATTTTGCATTTCGGTCATGTCAACCCAGCCAGTTGCTTTCAATACAAAAAGCATGTTGTCGTTCACATTTCTATCGGGAAGCAATTTAAAATCTTGAAAAACAATACCTATTTTTCTTCTCAAATACGGAATGTCTTTTTCTTGTAACGTTGCCAAATCATATTCCACAATATGACCTTCGCCTTCTGTTAAAGGCAAATCACCATATAAGGTTTTCATAAAACTACTTTTTCCAGTTCCAGTTTTACCAATAATATAAAGGAATTCACCATGGTTTACTTCAAGATTAACCTGAGACAAAATGACTTTATTTTCTTGATAAATAGTAACGTCTTTTAAAGATAATACGGGTTGTGACATTGGAAATTTTGTTTATGTGGTAAAAGTAGTAAGATAACGTAGGTTTTCAAAATAAATTTCAGTTTTGTTAAAAAAACTTCCATCTTCCAACCTCCAACCTCCATCTTCCATCTTCCATCTTCCATCTTCCAACTTCCATCTTCCATCTTCCATCTTCCAACTTCCAACTTCCATCTTCCATCTTCCATCATCCAACCTCCATCTTCCAACTTCCAACTTTCTCAATTGTTAAGAAAAATGTTTATAATAAAATCAAACGATGTATCGTTATACTTATGTAGAATAGTAATTTTGAATGATTATTAAAAAATATACGAAATGCGCAAAATAACAGCTTTTTTATTTTTAAATGTATTGGTTTGTGGCGCTACAATTTGGGCGCAGCAAACAGCAATTTATACCAACCAACTCTCTGAATTTGATAGAGCTACCGATTTATATAACGATAAACAATATTTAGCCGCTCAGATTTTATTTGAAAAAGTGCAACAAAATAACAAAGAACAAGAGGTTCAAGCCGATTGTGCTTATTTTATAGCCAATTGTGCCATACGTCTAAATCAATCGGGTGCCAATAATTTGATGGAAGATTTTGTGGCTAATTATCCAACCAGCACAAAGCAAAATCAAGCTTACATTGGTGTGGCAACTTTTTATTTTGAAAACGGAAATTATCCTCAGGCATTAGAATATTTTAATAAAATAGATGAAAGCGCCTTAACCTATGATGAGTTAGAACGTTTTAATTTTCAAAAAGGATATGCTTTTTTTAACGCTAAAAACAAAAAAGAAGCTACTGCTTATTTTAACAAAGTGGCAAATTCTAAAGAATATGGTTCGCAAGCCAAATATTATCTAGGCTTTATGGCTTATGAAGGCGATGACTATAAAGAAGCAACAAAGTATTTTGACCAAGTTTCTGGCGAAGAGAAATACAAAGAGAAGATGTCTTACTTTCAAGCAGATATGAATTTTAAACTCGGAAATTTCCAAAAAGCAATCGATTTAGGTAAGGCGGCTATGGCAAAATCATCGGCTCTTGAAAAATCGGAATTGAATAAAATTATAGGAGAAAGTTATTTCAATTTAAAAAAATATAATGAAGCATTACCTTATTTAAAAGAATATAAAGGCAAGAAAGGAAAATGGAGTAACACCGATTTTTATCAATTAGGTTATACCTATTATCAGCAAAAAGAGTATGAAAATGCAATTTCACAGTTCAATAAAATTATTAATGGTAACGACTTTGTGGCTCAAAATGCTTATTATCATTTGGGTGAAAGCTACATGAAAACCGACAAAAAGCAACAAGCTTTAAACGCATTCAAAATAGCATCTGAAATGGATTTTGATAAAAAAATTCAAGAAGATGCCCATTTGAATTATGCCAAAATTAGTTATGAAATTGGAAACTCGTATCAATCGGTTCCAGATGTTTTGTCTTCATTTTTAGCAAAATATCCAAACTCACCAAGCAAAAATGACATTGAAAACTTATTGATTAATTCCTATATCACTTCTAAAAATTATAAAGAAGCTTTGACTTTGTTGGAAAAAAATAAAAATCCAGAAAACAGATTGGCGTATCAAAAAGTGACTTTTTACAGAGGTTTAGAATTATATACAGACGGAAATTATCAAGAAGCTCAAAAAATGTTTGCCAAATCATTAAAAGAACAAAAAGATGCAAAATTTTCAGCAAGAGCAACATTCTGGAAAGCTGAAACAGAGTTTACTCTAGATAATTTCAACGAAGCCTTGTTAAGTTTCAAACAATTTGAAGGAATGTTACAAGCGAAGAACACACCCGAATTTAAAAATATTAATTACAACATTGCCTATTGTTATTTTAAACAAAAAGAATATGAGCAAGCCGGAAATTATTTTCAAGCACAAATTGATGCTGTTAAAGACGACAAAATTCGATTGAATGATTCCTATTTACGTCTTGGAGATAGCCGTTTTGTTACTTCCAAATATTGGCCTGCTATGGATGCTTATAATAAAGCTATCGATTTAAAAAGTGTTGATGCCGATTATGCTGCGTTTCAAAAAGCAATTTCTTATGGATTTGTAAGTAAAAATGATAAGAAAATTGAAGATTTTAATAAGTTTTTGCAAACTTTCAAAAATTCTCAATATCGTGACGACGCCTTGTTTGAATTAGGAAATACTTATGTGGCTGACAACAAAACTGATTTAGCAATAAAAACCTACGATCAATTATTGTTAGAATTTAAAAAAGGTTCTTATGCTTCAAAAGCGGTTTTACGTCAAGGATTAATTTATTACAACGCCAATAAAGATAATGAAGCCATAGCAAAATTTAAAAAAGTAGCTGCCGATTATCCAAGAACTCCAGAAGCACTAGAAGCGGTTTCAACAGCAAGATTAATTTATGTTGATAACGGAAAAGTAGATGAATATGCCACTTGGGTTAGAACTTTAGATTTTGTAGAAGTTTCTGATGCTGAACTAGATAATGATACTTATGAAGCGGCTGAAAAACAATATTTACAAAATAACACCAAACAAGCCATTGCCACTTTAAGTAGTTATGTTGCCAAATTTCCAAAAGGAATTCATGCTTTGAAAGCCAATTTCTATTTGGCACAATCCTATTTTGCTGATGGCTTAGAAGCCAATTCAGTTCCAAATTATGAGTATGTAATTGCACAATCAAAAAGTGAATTTACTGAACAATCGTTAGCTCGTTTATGCGAAATTTATTTGAAAAAAGATAATTTTACTAAAGCAATTCCGGTATTAAAACGATTAGAAACTGAAGCCGATTTTCCTCAAAATATAACTTTTGCTCAAGCCAATCTAATGAGAGCGTATTATTCACAAAAAGATTATCCAAATTCGGTAGTATATGCCGATAAAGTTTTGGCAAATCCAAAAACAGATAATAAAGTAAAAAGTGATGCTCAAATTATTGTAGCTCGTTCTGCAATAAAAGCTAATGATGAAGCTAAAGCAAGATCAGCTTATGCTAATTTATTAAAAATTGCTAAAGGAGAATTAGCTGCGGAAGCACTTTTTTATGATGC
>JAIFLT010000024.1 GCA_020048955.1 Flavobacterium sp. | reverse complement strand
ATTTTATTTTATTTTGCAAACAAAAAAAAGGAAAAGAATTAACCTATCAAGTTTTCATTGAGCCTAAAGGTGCCCATTTAATGATTTATGATAATTGGAAGAATGATTTCCTAAAACAAATAGGAAATAAAAAAGACACCATTACAATTCATTCCGATGAATACCTTATAACAGCTGTGCCTTTTTATAACAGTGCAAGCGAAAATGAATTTAAAAAAGTGTTTGAACAAGTTTTACTAGATTAGGCAAAAACCCCTTATGATTAATGCAAAACGAGATTTTTATATATAGATACTATTTGTTTTTTTATTGGTCTTATTAAATTGCGAATCTTACTTGGTGTTAGCAAAATTTTATGTTATGTTCTTTTCATTGCATAAAACAAAAAAGATGAAACAGAATTTGTATATTTGTAAAATAGTCTAAAAAAGAGATTACTATGGATTTAGCAACAAGAAAATACAATTTTATTCAACAGTTATTTGAAGTAGATGAGAATTTGTTTAACAAATTAGAAGAAGTTTTAGAAACAAAAAAAGGTTTAAAATCGATAGCTTTAAAACAATATAATGATGAGTTGAATCAAGCCAATTTAAGAATTGACAATGGAGATTTTTACACTACAGATGAAGTAGAAAAAATGGCTAGTCAATGGTAGAAAATCGCAGTTTGGTTTGGGACAAAGAGGCATTAAACGATTTTAAAATCATATACAGCTTTCTTAAAACTGGAGATAATTTGGATTATGCAAATGAGGTAAAAAAAGCTATTTTAAAAACAGCAAAAGAATTAGTAAAAAATCCTTTTATTTTTGAGCAAGATCGATTTAAGTTTGATAATGATGGAAGTTTTAGGGCTTTTGAGGAATTTAAGTATCGTGTAGCTTATAAAATTACGGAAGTTCAAATCAGAATATTGCGTGTTCGACATACAAGTAGAGAGCCACTTGAATATTAAACTGTCAGAAATGATGGTTTTTTATCTTCAATCTTTTCTGTACATACAATATCAAAAAATAGGCTCTTTGAAGTGCCCAAACATCCAATTAACAAGCAAAAAAATGGCTATTGCTGGATTTTGATTATAAAACAAAGTCTTAAACAGTCATTTTAGGTACTTGGTTAAAAGAAAAAGAAGAAACTTCGGTTTGTTGTTTAGCGTGTTCAATAGTCATTCAAACAATATTGTCGTTTTCATCTAATTCAAGAATAGTGTTGTCGTTGAAATCTTTGGTCTCTACTATTTTATGGTCATTAAAATAAACCTAAAGAGTGTCGGTATCGTCAAAGTAGGTTACTTTCATGTGTAGAATTTATGGTTATTCATTGATGTCACAAAGCTATCGGGAGTAATTTGCATATATCTTCATTGATTTTTACATCGAATTTCCGTTATGCTCATTTCATAATCAATTAGGTTTAAAGCTTCTGTCAAAAAAAGCATTGTGTATGGTTAAACTGTCTTCTAAAATAATAATTCTCAGGTATTTATTAACCTCTTCAATATAGGCCCATCTTTTAATTCTTTAGTCCGCTTGAATAACTTCAAAAATGGGATGGTAAAAAACTAATTCAATCCATTCTAATTTAATATCTTTTCTATCTTCTCTTTCAAGTGTGAGTAAAAAATATTGAGAAAATTTCATTTAAAAAGTTGTTTTTTCCAATACAAATATAAGTAAAAATAGTATTTTTATTAGCTTTTAAAAATTTGTATCCTAATAAATATAAAAAAATAGAGCAATAACACAACAAATTATTAATGATATTTTAATTTATTTTTGAAATCAAATCAAACGGAATTTATTTCCTAAAAATCACTTCTAATAAAGGAATTAAAGTAGAGCGAATAGTTAAACAATTAATTTATTTTTGAAATCAAATCAAACGGAATTTATTTCCTAAAAATCACTTCTAATAAAGGAATTAAAGTAGAGCGAATAGTTAAACAATAGCTTAAGTTATTTAGTTAATTAAAGCGTGCTTCGGCGCGCTTTTTTATTGCAACTATACCAACCTTGCAACTTTTATAATAAAATTAACGAAAACGTTAACGTATTTGTTTTTTAATTCATTTAGAATTCCATAATTTTGTTACATTATAAATTATCACGATTAATTTCCACACCTATTATGTCAAAAACAGCAATATTAGAATATGATGGCCAAAAGTATGAGTTTCCAGTAATAGTAGGAAGCGAAAACGAACCAGCTATCGATATTGAAAAACTACGTGCCTTAACGGGTGCCATCACTTTAGATCCAGGTTATAAAAATTCAGGTTCTTGCAAAAGTGATATCACTTTCCTTGATGGAGAAGAAGGAATTTTACGCTACAGGGGCTATGCCATTGAAGATTTAGCCGAAAAAGCCGATTTTCTTGAAGTATCCTACTTGGTTATTTTTGGAGAGTTGCCCTCCAAAGAGCAACTAACTCAATTTGAAAATGACATTCGCAAATATACCTTGGTAAACGAAGAAATGAAGAACATCATTGATGGTTTTCCAAAAACAGCGCACCCAATGGGAGTGTTATCTTCTTTAACTTCGGCTTTAACAGCTTTTAATCCAAAAGTGGTTAATGTAGAAAACGAAAAAGAAATGTATGAAGCGGTGTGTAAAACAATGGGTAAATTCCTGGTTATTGCCACTTGGACGTACAGAAAAATGATGGGCTATCCTTTAAATTATTATGATAATACAAAAGGGTATGTTGAAAATTTTATGCACTTAATGTTTGAGTTGCCCACAGGTCCTTACACACAAAATCAAGTTGTAATTGATGCTCTTGATAAACTTTTTATCCTTCATGCAGACCACGAGCAAAATTGTTCTACTTCAACAGTTAGAATAGTAGGTTCTTCTCATGCTGGGTTATTTGCTTCAATTTCTGCTGGTGTTTCAGCACTTTGGGGACCTTTACATGGCGGTGCAAATCAAGCCGTGTTAGAAATGCTCGAAGATATTCAGAAAGATGGTGGCGATGCCGATAAATATTTAGCAAAAGCAAAAGATAAAGACGATCCTTTCCGATTGATGGGTTTTGGTCATAGAGTATACAAAAACTTTGACCCAAGAGCCAAAATCATTAAAAAAGCAGCCGATGAAGTTTTGGCAACATTAGGTGTTGACGATCCAATTCTTCAAATTGCTAAAAAATTGGAAGAATCAGCTCTTGTTGATGACTATTTTGTTTCTAGAAAATTATATCCAAACGTCGATTTCTATTCAGGAATTATTTACCGTGCTTTAGGAATTCCAACCGATATGTTTACCGTTCTTTTTGCAATTGGTCGTTTACCCGGTTGGATTGCTCAATGGAAAGAAATGCGCGTGAACAAAGAACCTATTGGTAGACCAAGACAAGTTTATACTGGTCACCCATTGAGAGATTTTGTTGCAATGGATAAAAGATAAAATTATTAAATTTCAAAGTAAAAGCTTCGTTAAGTAACGGAGCTTTTTTATATTTGTATAATACGAGCGTTAGCGAACTGAAGAAGTAAAGCCCAAAGCAAATGATATGCTACAATTAAATGTAAAAAACGAAACATCAAGATTAAGAGCCGTTGTATTAGGTTCGGCAATAAATAACGGACCAACACCAACAGCAGACGAAGCCTATGATCCAAAATCATTAGAACACATTCTCGCAGGAACGTATCCCATTGAAAAAGATATGGTTAACGAAATGGAAGCCTTTAACAAAGTATTTAAAAAATATGATGTAAAAGTTTTTCGTCCAGAAATGATAGAAAATTATAATCAAATTTTTACTCGAGATATTGGTTTTGTTATTGACGATGTTTTTATTAAAGCCAATATTCTACCCGATAGAAATCGCGAATTAGAGGCCATTCAATTTGTAATCGATCAAATAAATCCTGCTAAAGTCGTTCGTCCGCCAGAGGAAGTGCACATTGAAGGTGGCGATGTAATGCTTTGGAATGACTATATTTTTATAGGTACATATAAAGGTTCTGATTATAACGAGTACATCACAGCAAGAACCAATATGCAAGGTGTTCAATACATTAAAGAATTGTTTCCAAACAAAATTGTAAAAGAATTTGATTTAGTAAAATCTAAATTGGAAGCTCGAGATAATGCGCTTCATCTTGATTGTTGCTTTCAACCTGTTGGAACAAACAAAGGAATTATTTACAAAAGTGGTTTCCGGGAAGAAGCAGATTATGTATATTTAGTAAAATTATTTGGAAAAGAAAACCTGTTTCACATCACGCGTGACGAAATGTACCACATGAATTCCAATGTTTTTTCTATTGCACCAGATGTTGTAGTTTCTGAGAAAAACTTTACCAGATTAAACCATTGGCTAAGAGAACAAGGTTTTACAGTAGAAGAAATTCCGTATGCGGAAATAGCCAAACAAGAAGGATTGTTACGATGTTCGACACTTCCTTTAATTCGGGATTAATTTTAAATTTTCATTGAAATAATTGCTATATTTGATTATCCAAAAATGCAAACTTATGGAAACAACAACATCAAAAAAAGAACTTATCGATTGGATTTCTAACCTTGAAGACGAAAAAATGTTGCTTGAATTGGCAATGATTAAACGTCAAGCAACTTTTAATTTTGATGAGGAGTTTAAAAAAGGAATTTCTTTAGAAGTGGCGAAGAAAAGATCAATAGAGAAAATTCGAAAATATTGGTCAAAATGAATGTGCTAATTTCTGATGAGGCATCAATTTTTTTGGACGATTTAATCAAAATTTTATACAAAAAAGAATATTTTGGCTTTATTGAAAGTGCCGAAATCTATGTTGCAAATATTTACGATTTTATTTTTCAAAATATTAATAATTTTCCTGCCAAAAATACTCCATTAAAATTAAAGAATTTTGGAACCAATTACCTTTTTTACAAATCCAATTCTCGAACCACTTGGTATGTGTTTTTTGAACAACACGAATCCAATTATCTTATAACTTATATTCTTAACAACCATTGCCAAGAAGCAAAGTGGTTATAAATTAGTTTCTAAAACCTATCAAAACAAAAACAATGAATCAAACTACCAATTCAATTCTGATGATTCGTCCGGTAGCGTTTAGAATGAACGAACAAACGGCGGTAAACAATTATTATCAAAAAGTCCTTGACGGATTAACACCTGCAAATGTCAACGAAAAAGCGCAACAAGAGTTTGATACTTTCGTAAACAAATTAAGAATGGTCGGTATCGATGTTACGGTTGTTGACGATACGCTAGACCCCGACACGCCCGATAGTATTTTTCCAAACAATTGGATTTCCTTTCACGAAAATGGCGATGTAGTTTTATATCCAATGTTTGCCGAAAATCGTCGTGCAGAAAGACGTGAAGATATTTTAGATATTCTTGAAGCCAAAGGTTACCAAATCAACGACGGAATCATGGATTATACTTCAGCCGAAGCAGATAGTTTTTATCTAGAGGGAACAGGAAGTATAGTGCTCGACAGAGAAAACGGTAAAGCTTATTGCGCACTCTCTCCTAGAGCAGACGAAGAATTATTCATAGAATTTTGCGAAGATTTCGACTTAAATCCAATTATATTTGAAGCATTTCAAACCGTAAATGGAGAGAGAAAATTGATTTATCATACCAATGTTATGATGTGCATTGGAGATACCTTTGCCGTAATTTGTGCCGATTGTATTGATGATAAAAAAGAACGCAAAATGGTTTTAGACAGTCTTCGTTCAGACGAAAAAGAAATTGTGTTAATTACCGAAGAACAAATGAATAATTTTGCTGGTAATATGCTAGAATTGCAAGGCACAAACGAAAGAAGATACCTAATCATGAGTTCGTCAGCTTACCATGCGTTAACCAAAAAACAAATAGCCCAATTAGAAGAACACATTACCATTCTTCATTCAAGCCTAGATACTATAGAAGCTTGCGGTGGCGGAAGCGCAAGATGCATGATGGCAGAAGTTTTCCTTCCAAGAAAATAATCTTAGTGTTGGCTGAGGCTCTCGAAGCCAATATTTTAGAATAAACAAAATCCCAAATTCCAATATGATTACAGTTGGAATTTGGGATAATTTCTTCCATCTTCCATCTTCCATCTTCCAACTTCCAACTTCCAACTTCCAACTTCCAACTTCCATCTTCCAACTTCCAACTCCCATCATCCAAAATTTCTAAATTTCTCTAATAATACTCAAAACCGCACTAATAATATACTGTATACCAATGGCAACGGTCAAGAAACCAACAATTCTCGAGATAGCCACAATTCCTGAGGCTCCCAAATATTTAGCCAAATAATGGGCACTTCGCAATACCAAAAAAATGATAAGAGAAACCACAAAAATAGAAAGTGTAGAAGATAATATTTCTGGAGTGGTTTTATGATCTTGGTTAAAAGCAATTAATAACGAAATCGAACCAGGCCCTGCCAACATTGGCATAGCAAGAGGTGTTAAAGCAATAGCAGTTCTGCTTTGTAAATCTTCTTCTACTTCTTTACTAATCCCTTTTCTCTTTTTAGGATTAGCGTTTAGCAAACCAAAACCCGAACTGGCAATCAAAATGCCACCAGCAATTCTAAGTGCTGAAATTGTAATTCCAAAAAAACTTAAAACATATTCACCCACAAAAAACGAAATCAACAAAATAATGAACACATTTATCGCTGTCAATAAGGAAACTCGCGAACGTTCCGCCTTGTTATAATCTTGTGTCAAACCCACAAAAAACGGAATCGCACCAATCGGATTCAGTACCGAAAACAGCGCGCCCAGCAAAACAAAAAAAGTATTCAAGAAAAGATCCATTCTTTGAAAGATTAAAATTTTCGGCAAAGATAAATAAAGAAGTAACGCTTAAAGTTAAAATAAAAACAATTATCCGTAATTTTGCACCATAAAATCCTGCTAACACTATTTTTGTTGCACACAAATTTCAAATAGGGCTACAGGTAAAGAACCTCTAAAAAAACAACTGCTACATTCATGAAAAACAAGAAAACATTGGTTCTTGGCGCTTCTACCAAACCAGAAAGATACGCTTTCAAAGCCATAACAATGCTCGTTGACAAAGGTCATTCGGTTATTGCTATTGGGCAAAATCAAGGTGAAGTTGCAGGAGTTTCTATTAGAACCAAAAATATTCCTTTAAAAAATATCGATACGGTAACCTTGTACCTAAATCCGGTGCGTCAACGCGAGTTTTACAATTACATTATAGAAACCAAACCCAATAGAGTAGTTTTCAATCCAGGTACCGAAAACCCGGAGTTTTATCAATTACTTAAAGCCAATTCTATCAAAGTAGAAGAAGCTTGTACCTTGGTTTTGTTAGTAACTAATCAATATTAATATTCCTAACAGGTTTCCAAAACCTGTTAGGTTTTTAGTATTCAAAAGATATATTTAATTTATTGAGCGAGTGGCTCGGGCTTTATCAGTGATGGTAATTCCTGCTTTTCGTTCCAATCTTTCACCATCCTCAAAGGTTTCAAAAACCTTTGAGGTTGGTGAAAGGATTTCCACTACAATCAGGGCTAAGAAGTTCCCATTTTAATTTTTGATTAATTTTTCTAAAACAATATTGAGTTCTTCAAATTTGTTAATAGTCATAAAATGTCCTCCATTAACTATTATTAGATCAAATTTTACAAATGCAATAGGTAAAATTCTATCCTTAGTTCCATGAATATGTTTT
>JAIFLT010000107.1:19207-22944 GCA_020048955.1 Flavobacterium sp. | reverse complement strand
GCGTATTGGAATACTGCCATTTAACTACCGTTCCAGAAGAACCCGTTAAGGTCAAATCAGCAGGCGCACCCGAGCAAATAGTTTGATTATTTGATGCTGTTCCTATTGTGATTGGTGTAACTGTTACTGGTATTGTTGTAACTGTTGAACAAACCGGCGAGGGTGTACTTGCACTTGCTGTAAAGGAGGTTGTGGTTGCTGGTAAAGCATATACAGAACCCGCACCCGTACCAGCAATATATTGAGTAGTAGCCAAAGCATTAGTAAACAAACCTGGTACAGCAACACCATTAGCAACAGGACTAGAGGCAGAATTCCAAGTTACAGCAGAAGAAGCACTTCCAGATACTAAAACATTATCAATAGCCCAAAACCAATCCCATCCTGCTGTGTAAACAAAGCGAATTTGAACATTCGCCTGACCCAAATAAGCATTCAAAGAAATAGGAACTATTTGAACAAAATTACTACCTGTCACGGCGGGTTGATTAGAGATATAGGTAGCTAATGTAGTCCATGAAGAACCATTAGTAGATATTTGAACAGTCCCAGAATCGGCAGAAAAATATCGGTAAATATGCCAAAAACTTAAGGATGCTTGCGTATACCCAACCAAACTAAAAGCAGGCGAAGTTAAAGTAGTAGTTAATGATGTTCCATTTCCTGGCGCATCACTATTTGCATGATAAAATTGCGAAGCGTCATTACTAGAAATAGCTCCTAATGGAATATTATAGCCATTTGGTCTTAATGTCCAGTTTCCTACAGGAGAACCACTTCCAGTTCCTGTAACCGTCCACAAATTTGTTGCATCGTTAAAACCTTCATTCAAAATTGGGTAACCATTTACAATACCTCCAGTAGCAACCAATTGAACCGCTGGTCCGGATTGACAAACAGAAGGGGTTGCTGGCGAAATGGTTATAGGTGTAGGTAAAGGATTAGCGGTGTAAATAAATTTAACTTTATTAAATCGGAAAGGCGCCGACGTTTGAGATGCTGTTAAAGTATAAGTCTGTGAAGTATTTGACGTAATTATATAAGGATCGCCTACTGTTCCAGAACCCGTAACACCTGTAGTTGGCAACCATGAAAAAGTTTGGTAATCGGCAAAACCAGTAGTTACAATAATAGGATTGGATGGGCTTCCTGCACAAACAGTATCATCAGTATTATCGATAACCAAAGCTGGCGGAACAGTAATCACCTCAAAACCATAATCTTCAGTTTCTCCACGAGTCATTCCAGCATTACATGCACTTGGGTCTGTTGCATTCCAATCTACTACGATTCGCATTCTTGTTATTCCTAGCAACGCTGTATTAGGAACCGTAAAGTTAATAGTTGGAGGTGCTGATAAATAAGCCGCTGAGTTATAAACTCGCTCCGTAGTAGTATCAAAAGTTCCATCTTGATTCCAATCTACCCACATAGCAATACCAACTCCAAGAGCCATACTATTGTAAGTAGTAGCAACACTAACAGTTCCTAAACGTGCTTGGGTAATTACTTGAGAAGTATAATCGGCATATCCGTTAGTAGCATAACCTGTGGCATTAGCTACATCTGAAATAGCACCACTTGTTGTGAAATTAGTAAAATAATTAGCATTTCCTGTACTTAACGATGCACAATAGTTTAATTGTATTGGTGTAGTAAAATAGGAGTTTCCTGCATTGTTTAAAGCCACCCATTCTCCAAATTCACCAGCACTACAGCTAGAACGAACCCAGAAATAATAAGTTGTCAAACCACTTAAACCTGTTAAGGTAACATTAGTTGAACCTGTAGCGCCTGTTGGGACAGTAGCATTAGTTGGCGGTGTACTTGATGTAGAAACATAATATACATATCCTGTAGATGGTACCGGCGTTGGCGGTGTCCAGCTTAAAAAGGCTGTAGAACCTGTAATACTTGAAACATTTACTGCTGTTGGTCGCAAACAAAACGACTCATAAACTTGTAAATCATCAACAAACAGCTGTCCGTTATTAGGGTCTGAAAAAGCTCTTAAACCAAAATAATACACCCCATCGGCTGGAGGTGTAAAAGTAATTTTATTACCAAAAGGAGAACCTTTAATGTTGTTATGTGTATCTAAAATAGAGGTCATCGCAGCAGACGATGGAGAAGTGCCATAAGCCACTTGCAACTTATTGGTTACCGTTGAAGGTACATCGGTACCACCATATAAATAATCTACAATATAAGACTTAGACGCTAACAGATTAATACCTCCAGTAAAGAACCATACATTTGCAGGATTATTATTAGTTGGATATTGACCATTATACATTAATATATTCTGATCCATTCCTGCACCTGTGTAATAATCGGCACTAGAAGTAACCCATGGATTACCCAAGCCAATATTTTGTTGTAACGAACAAATTGGCAACAACAAACCTGTAGTAACAGCATGATAAGGAGTAGTACCACTTGGTACCGGACCATCAAAAGGCTCATAATAAGGCACGTTTGCGGGCAAACAATAGGTAGCAAAGGTACCAACAGTGGACCAAGCACTCACATTAGAGGGTGACGTACTGCATACCGAACGAACGGCATAATAATATTGTGTACCAGGAGTTAAACTTGTTAAATTTGTAGTTAACACTCCTGCTCCAACCGAACCTGTGGTGCCTGTTGGAACTGGGTTAGTACCCACATAATATTGATAGCCATCTGTAGGCGCAGGAGTTGCTGCATTCCAGTTGATTGTAGCGGTAGAAGATGTTATACCAGTTATGGTAAGACCTCCTGGTGCAAAACAAGTTACGGGTGTAAATCTAAACAACCTATAGGAAGAAGCTTGAATTATTGCAGTAGCAGTTGTTATTCCTTTTGTAATAACACTGCTAGTATTAGTATTTGGAACACCACTTAAAATTGTTGTCATTGTTCCTGCGGGCCAAGGTAGATTGGCATTAGTATATCCTAAATTATTAAAATCAGAATTAATAGCACCTCTTAAACCAACTTGACCAGTATAAGGACTAGATCCTAAGAGAGTTGGATTGTATAACATTTCAATAACGCCATTACTTTCATACATCCACAATTGAAAAGTCATATTATTTCCATCTGGTGAAATATTAGTTCCATTTGACCTTCTTGTTATCCACTCAATTTGATAAATTCTATTAGGTGCTGAACCAACAACTCTATAACCCAATGTATTTGTACCCACTGATGTAATAAAATCCATATCTCTTCCATAAACAGATATCGCTCCAGAATATGTATTCGTTGAAGATATTGGATTATATTCTGTAGCTGGGGTTCCGTTAGCAGTGCCAAAATAAACAAAACCATTAGCGGAAATATTAACAGAATTATAATTTACTCCATTAAAATTAAAATTAAAAGTACCACCAAAATTAACATTATTATAAACTTGATCATCAACAGCAGCTCCTGCTGCAATTAATAAAGTTTTAGCTGGCGCTCCGGTTGGGTAACTTGCGACCAAAGGGAAATTTGTGTAAGGTGTTCCTGATGGCACTCCTGTTCCTGCTGTCGTATTGACCGCTAGTTGATCAAGTTGATAAGCCGAAACCTGTGCATTTGCATTATTACTCAATAAAAAACAAACTACCAAAACCAATAAGGTTTTAATTGCATTTGTTTTTAAAAAGGCATTCGATACTTTTTTTGGTAATGTTTCAATCATAGCTTTTTATATTTAAGGAAAAGACACTTTTATTATAATTTGCTAAAAATACATTAAATTTTTG
>JAIFLT010000107.1:0-19197 GCA_020048955.1 Flavobacterium sp. | reverse complement strand
TACTTTTTTTGGTAATGTTTCAATCATAGCTTTTTATATTTAAGGAAAAGACACTTTTATTATAATTTGCTAAAAATACATTAAATTTTTGTAAAATTTTAATATAAATAGCGGAGCAGGAAACAAATCGATAAAGTGTATAATTTAATCGATAAAATACCTATTAAATTTAAAAAACAGCACCTAATGTGTACGAATTATTTTGAAAAAATAAGTTACGTTTTTTGTAGTGTACTATTAGATTAAGAAATTATTATTTTTTTTCCATTTTAGTAGTAGTACTATTTACCTACTATATCGGCAACTAATGGTTTTGGACTCTTTCGTTTTACTTCTGGGATTCTTTCGGACTTGAGAGCTTTGCTCGAACTGGCGAAGCAATGACAAAAAGGGGTGGCACTTCGACAAGCTCAGTGTACGATCGGGGTGAGATTCCTACGGAATGACAAAAGAGGTGGACAAACTGGGTGGCACTTCGATACTTCCTTCGTCAGTATAGGCGAAGCTCAGTGTAAAGGATTCGGGTTTTCCCTTCGGGTATTTGTGCTGACTTTTCTGGAGTTTTTGGGCTTTAACCGCCTAGTTTGTCACTCTGTAAGGGTCTCTCATCTTCACTAATCACTCTTCACTAATCACTAATCACTCTTTACTAATCACTCTTTACTAATCACTCTTTACTAATCACTCTTCACTAATCACTCTTCACTAATCACTAATCACTCTTCACTAATCACTCTTCACTAAGAGATTCCTACGGAATGCATAGATTAATTTACATATTTTTTTGTAATTGTAATTCCATCCATTGAAGTAATTTCAAGCAGTAAAACTTGATTTGTGGTACCAACTTCAAAAGAAGTATTAGTGGCGTTAATCTCTTTTTTTTCTAACAATAACCTACCTCTAATATCATATACTTTAACTGATTTTAGTAGCGTAACACCAGCATCAACGTGCAGTTCTTGATTAGGTTTATAAACAATAACGTTAGATGCAGAAAAGGAAACCGAAGGAACACTTAGCGCTTGGTTGCGATAAACCAAAACAAATCGGTGGTTAAAAGTTCCCGAATTAGATTGAAAAGTATAGGAAGATTGTTTTAAATCGTGAATAGTATTGAGTAGATTGTCTTTTAAATAAATATTTTGGTTGTCAAACAAACCATCAAAATCATACAAATTAATAGTAAAACTTCCTGATGTAGCGGCATTAAATCCTAAAGGCACCTCATCTAAATCAGAAAACGGTAGCGCCCGACCTTGAATAGACATTGCATCATTAGTATTTACTAAAGAATATAAAGCAACAGGATTTCCAACGTTAAAAAATAGTCCATCATAACCTCTATCAATGCCCATAGTGGCGTTGGTGGCATAACCCACTAAAGTTTGTTTATAATTTCCTTGTTGATCTATAACATCCAACCAAATTCTATGTTTCTCTGAGGATACTGATTCTGATGATGAAGGCGTTTGCATTCTAAAAAACTGGTCATTATTTCCCACTATTCTCATTGCATTAGAGAACGTTGCAACACCATTAGTCAATGCTTTTATAAAGAAACTTTGTCCGGCGGCAATTTTGCCATTAGGAACAGCGTTGTTAACACCATTATTTGGGGCAGAGCTTGTTCCGGTTCCTCCTAAATAATTATAAATGGCATAATCATTAGAAGTATATTGACCTGCAGCAATAGGTGTGTTATGAGTCCAAAAATAAATAGTTGCATCTACTACTCCAACATTTAAAGGGTCAGACAAAAATAAATCGGCACTTACGGCACTTGGGTACGGGTTACCAATTAAATTATTATCACTAGTAGAAACCAATAAAGGACTTGTTACGATTCCGTTATTAGGTACGCCAACAAAATTACCATTGTAAATAGCAGGGACAACAGGACTAAAATTTGTTGGCGCTCTAACAATATATCCCACACCTGGCGTCATACTAGAACTCGCTGGTACGTTAGACCAGTAGGCAGTAGCTGGATTAAAGACAAAAAATTTATCTGATAATGTTAAAGGAGAAAAAGTGGACAAAACTTGATTAGCCACAGGCGAAGACCAGTAGGTATAATCAAAACTTCTCATAGGTGTTGTATCGCGTTTGTAGGTTATGTTACCACTATTTACCGAAGCATTATTTAGCTGCACTAAACTTGCATTATTATTAAAAATTAAAGAACCGCTGCCTGTAACCACAACATCATTAGTAACCACTAAGGAGTGATTTGCATTAAAAGTTACAACACCCGAATTTACCCTTACGGAGCAAGCGTATAAATCTCCAGTTGACGTATAATTTCCGGCAAATATGGCACGTGTGGTAGCATTAGGAGGTCCATTACTCCATAAAGTTCCATTCCAAGTAGTACTGTAAAAAGCAACAAAGACCACATTACTATAAAGTTGATTACAAACACCACTTTTAACAACAGCTCTAAAATAACGAATAGTAGAAAAAACACCCATTTGAGCAGGTGTCAAAGTTGTTGTTGTATTGGCAATAGTTGTAACTCCAGAAGTAAAGGCTGCATTATTAGCATATTCCCAACGTAGTATAGAACCAAAACTTCCAGTTAAAACTAAATTATTTGCAGGTACTCCAGTACAAATGGACTGATCACTAGAAAGCACACCGGCAACAGTTTGCGGTGCAACAGTAATAGAATTGGTTACCACTCTCGTACAGCCATTAGAACCTGTTAAAGTTGCCGTATAAGTTATATTAGTTGTTGGCTTAGAATATACTACACTTGCTGGCGTACCAGCCACATAAGGAACAGTTGCTGCAGGGTCGGAATATAAATCGGTAATAGGTAACCAAGTTAAAGCCGCTGCAAGGGTTCCAGATACTTTTACATTATCCAAAGCCCAACAATAACCCCAATTAGACCTATAATTAAATCGAATTTTTAAATCGGGCATTCCCAAATAGGCAACCAAATCTATAACTACATTGCTAAAAGCAGACGGACCTCCTTGTAAAATAGAATACGATTGCATGGTTGTCCAGGAGGCTCCATTATCTGAAGTAATTTGCACTTCAAATGCATCAAAAGCAATAGCATTGATATAATGATAAAAACTAAGATTAGCCATAGTAAAACCTGCTAAACTAAATGATGGTGAAGTTAATGTTGTTCGTGTTACTGTTCCTGCAACACCACTTTGTGAATCGGAATTAGTTAGATAAAATTGAGAATTGTCATTACTAATAAAGGTAGGATTCCATCCAAATTGATTACCATAGGTGTAGCCATTAGGTCGCAAAGTCCATTGAGAAGCATTGGTATCACCTCCTGTGGAAGTATTGGCTACCACCCAATTATTAGTTGGTGAATTAAAATTTTCATTAATTAAGATGGCAGGGCTTGCAATACTTGTACTCCCTAAAAGGGGCTGAATGGTGCCTGCACAAAAGGAAGGATTTACGGGAAGAACAGAAACTATTGGCGGTGCTTGATTCACATCAACGGTTAAAGTGGCTTTATTACCACAGAAACTTCCAGAGGTTTGATTGGCTAATAAGGTGTAAGTAGTAGTTACTGTTGGATTAAAAGTAAAACCCGAGGCAACGCTTCCAGAAACACCTGTTGATGGTGACCATACCAAACTATTATAAGCGCCTGCCCCACTTATGGTTACAGGTGAGGTAGTTTCGCCTTCGCAAATTGTAAAGCTAGTAGCACTCAAACTTAAAGCTGGAGGAACCGTTACAGTTGCTGTAACAGCAACTCTTGGAGACAAACATTCTGTAGTAAATTTCCAATTGTAAACGCCTAAATTAAAATTGCCATCAATACTATTTCCATCGATACTAGCTACAGAAGAAGTATAGGGATAGGCAGCATTGGTAGTATTCATTCTTAAACCTGAAGTGGGCAAAGTATCGAAAAATAAATTATAAGTACCAGGAACAAAGGTATAATTGATATTGATTTGTTGAAGTGTACTTCCTCCCGAGACAGAAGTTGTAAAATTAAAACTAGCAATTGTTATGTTAGAAGAATTTCTTAAAACCAATTTACCAGCTTGACCAGAAGCTATTGGAAAAATATCAACCGATTGCAATGAAGTACTTGAAGTTACTGTAAAATTTACAAAACCTTGATAATTTTGTAGCCCTCTAACCCCCATCTGTGTCGTTGGATTAGAAGGTCCTAATTTAGCAATAGCTCCAAATGCTCTTGCCTCGGCATAATAAGTTGCACTACTACTAATAGCTGGCGTTGTAAAGGTAGTGCCCGAACCTACTTGAGAGCCTCCAGACAAGGAATCAAACCAACGAATGGCAGAACCTACACTTGGATTAGCAACCAAAGTGGCTGTTCCGTAACCACATCTTGTAACAGGAACTGTAGATAAAACCAAAGGAGAAGAACATTCTGTATTGAACGTTTCTTCTACAGACCAAACACTTTTATCACTAACTGAACAATTACCCCGCAACCAAACCCAATAACTAGTACTTGGATTTAAACCTGTTAAATTTAATGTAGTTATTCCGGCACCTACAGCACCCGTAGCTACAGTTGCTAGCGTTGGTGGAGTTGCTGATGTAGAAAGATAGTATTGATATCCTAAAGCAGGTGGTGCAGTAGAAGGAACCCAATTAAGCGTTAAAGAAGTAGCGGTAACGCTCGACGCTATGACCTCTGTAGGCTCAATACAAGATGGCGATAATGTTACACTAATATCATCAACAGCAATATAGGTTTGATTTGCTATACTATAACCTTTAAACCCTATATAAAATATCCCTGAACTAACTGGTGTAAAATCAATTTGAGTGGTTTCATAGAAACTGTTATCAATTCCTGTTAATATTGTTAAGGTATTTATCATCCCTGAAACAGACTGACTAGTGCCATAAAAGACGGCCAAATTCTCAGAATTAGATGCTGTATTTCCTGTATTGTAACTAAATTTTAATCGATAGGAAACACCAGCAGTCAAATTTAATCCTGGAAGAAAAAACCAATCGTCCATATCGCTTGAAAGATTAGTATCAATTTGAATAGAATTTGAAGCGGAAGCAAAATTAACCGACTGTGTTTTCCATTGATTAACATCAGCATTGCTATTTAATACCGAAAAGCAAGTTGGCGCTGCACCAATTGGTGTGGTATCAAAATTTTGAACATAAGGAATAGTATAATAACCACAGGTAGTAGTAACAGTGATGGTATTGCTATTTATAATACATCCTCCTGGACCTAAAGCTCTAACTCTGTAATAATAGGTAGTAAAAGGCAACAATCCTGAAATAGGCAAAGTGGTTACAGAAGAACCCAATATCAAATTATTATAGCCCGGTAAAAAAGTAGCAAAGGAGGAACTCGTAGAAACATCTAAAGCATATCCTGTAGCATTTGCAACGGCAGACCAATTGGCAGTAAATTCATTACCTCCAACAACCGAAGCAGCATTGGCAGTGGCAGTTGTAAAGCATGTTGTAGCCGAGCCAGAAGGCGGATTTACTAGATTGTAAAATGGTCCTCCAGAGCATTTCTCATTATAAGAAATAACCCAATAATAAAAGGTTGTAGCTGCGGGCAAAAAAGTTTGATTGAATGATAATAGATTAGAATTACCAACCACTCTATACACTGGAGCGGGAGCGGTACCATAATTAAATCCAACAGCATACATAGTTCTATCACTGAAAGTAGCCGAAGTAGGTGGGATATTTACGGTACTTCTAACAATTAAATATTTGGAAGGAGCCGGACTTGCAGCAGTAAAAGAATTTCCGACAAAACTGCTACTTGTTATTGCAGTTCCACCAATAATTAAACCTGTAGGTTGACTTGGCGGAGTTACACAAGGCGGACCGGGCACATACAAATATTGAAATCCAAAATCGGGATAAGCCAATGTATTTGTTAACGAGGCATGGGTATTGAATGTGCCATTAATTGTTGCGCCAGGATTACCCCACAACTGACTACTTCCTTGGTAACGATTAAAAACATTACCTTGGGTGATGTCATTATTTTGACCTCGCAATCCTACTTGCACTTTAACCTCTGTTGGAGTGAGAGAAGTATCACAATTTCCGTAGGATAAAATAATGTTGTTGGAGGTTTCTGACAAGCGAATTTGAAAATTAAAATCGCCGACAGCCAGTTTTCTATTAGCATTAGTCCATTGAACCACAAAAGTTCTGTTGGGTGCAGTACCTTCAATACCATAAATGATATCTGCTGGACTTGAAGCACTAGAAAACAAATCGGTACCTAAAGCACAAACTACTCCACCTCCAGCAACATCATAAAGAGTGTTGTCTGACAGCGGTAAATAATTAGATGTTGATGGTATTGTGGTTCCGAAGGTTATAAAACCGTTGGGGCTAATATAACATTCTGTATAATTAAAGGTATCAAAGGTGAAGGTAAAACCAATGGGAACTGAAACAGGAGTTTGATTGTCCCATGGTGCAGTAAAAGCAGTTGTTGTAGCACCAGATAATGGAGCATATCCAGTAATAGACGATGAGATAGTATAGGCATTTACCTGTGCTTGCGTTTTGTTTATTCCGAACAAAACCAACGTCAAAACGCTAAGAACAGTTACAAATAGGTTTTTTTTTCTATGGAACATCATTGTGTAGGTAACTTTTTATATTGTTTATTGAATTCTAAAAAAAGCTAACTATTTGAATAAAATAGAATTAGGCATTTTAATCGTCTAAAATAGTACATTTTCTTTCATAGAAAATATAAGATAGCAAATATTCGATTATGCGCAGTTATTATCGATGAAATACATATTTTCTGTAAAAAAAGCTATAAAAATTTACTGCTATTTGAAATAAAAAAATAAGTAATTTAGTAAAAAAAATTGGGCAAAAGTTAAAGCTCCATTCAAAATTTGGAACGTTAGCTGATTTTGTATTCTATTTATGCCACATAGCAATCAATGTAGTTTATTTAAGGAAAAAATCCTTAACTAAACGACATTGAAAGAGCACTATAAAATAGTCTAAAGATAGGCAGCTATTTTATAGATAGATTTTTTACTAAAATTTTTTTTATTTGATTTTCTATAACGGATTGGCACGTCCTAATCATTGGCTATCACTAAGCGCTATTCGTATTGCTTGTCGTAGTATTTTTGATATTCGCCCGAAGTGACACTTTTCAACCATGCTTCGTTGGCCAAATACCAATCTATAGTTCGTTCTAATCCTTGTTCAAAAGTAACCGATGGTTGCCACCCCAACTCTTTATTAATTTTGGAAGCATCTATGGCATAGCGCAAATCGTGGCCTGGTCTATCTTTTACATAGGTAATCAATAGTTCTGATGTACCTGCTTCTCTTCCTAATTTAGAATCCATTTGAGCACACAATAGTTTTACTAAATCAATATTTTGCCATTCATTAAAACCACCAATGTTATAGGTTTCGTGATTATTACCTTGGTGAAAAACCAAGTCAATTGCTGCAGCATGATCTTCTACAAACAACCAATCTCGTGTATATTTTCCATCTCCATAAACAGGAAGTGGTTTGTTATTGATAATATTGTTAATAAAAAGTGGAATCAACTTTTCTGGAAAATGATAGGGTCCGTAATTATTAGAACAATTGGTAATTACATAGGGCAATCCATAAGTTTCTCCATAGGCTCTTACAAAGTGATCGGAACTTGCTTTAGAAGCAGAGTAAGGTGAATTTGGGTCGTATGAGGTAGTTTCTGTAAATAAACCTTCTGCGCCCAACGAACCATAAACCTCATCGGTAGAAATGTGATAGAATCGTTTACCGTCAAAATTATCTTTCCAAATGGTTTTTGCCGCATTTAAAAGATTCATTGTTCCTATAACGTTAGTTTTAACAAAGCTTAGAGGATCGGTAATAGAACGATCAACATGCGACTCTGCAGCCAAATGCAAGACACCATCAAATTGATGTTTTTGAAACAAATCGTTAATAAAATCGGCATCAACTATATCGCCTTTTACAAAAGTATAATTGGATGCATTTTCAATATCAGCGATATTTTCAAGATTACCCGCATAGGTCAATGCATCAAGATTATAGATATGATAATTGGGATATTTATTTACAAACCGTCTTATAACGTGCGAACCAATAAATCCTGCACCACCTGTGATTACTATTTTTTTCATAATTGTTTGTTTTTTTAGTTCTAAATTTAATTTAGTGCTTTTTGTATTATAATCTTCCATCTATTGAACATTTCAAAACTCCTTTAACATCGTAAACAACGGAGTTTGGATTTTTAAGTTGTTCTAAATCAATATTTAAAAATTCTTTATGTGCCACACCCAAAACTATAGTATCAAATTTATCAGTGGGCAAAATTTGGGTAGTTTCTAATCCATATTCACGCTTTACCTCACTTGGGTTTGCCAACGGATCATAGACCAATACCAATATTCCATAATCTTGTAAAGATTGAATAACATCTACTATTTTAGTGTTTCTTACATCAGGACAATTTTCTTTAAATGTAATTCCCAACATCAACAACTTAGAATGATTTACAGAAATACGCTTTTTAATCATCAACTTTACAATGCGCGAAGCAACATATTCTCCCATACTATCATTTAGTCGTCTTCCGGCCAAAATTATTTCAGGATGATACCCTGCCTCTTGTGCTTTTTGAGCCAAATAATAAGGGTCAACACCAATACAATGTCCTCCAACCAAACCTGGTTTAAAATTTAAAAAATTCCACTTTGTTCCAGCAGCCTCTAAAACTGCTTGAGTATCAATACCAAGAATATTAAAAATTTTAGCCAATTCATTCACAAAAGCAATATTAATATCTCTTTGAGAATTTTCAATAACTTTTGCTGCTTCCGCAACTTTTATAGAAGGAGCCAAATGGGTACCTGCTGTAATAACTGATTTGTATATTTCGTTAACTTTAATTCCTGTTTCTGGTGTTGAACCAGCTGTAATTTTCAAAATTTTATCAACCGTATGTTCTTTATCACCCGGATTAATTCGCTCTGGAGAATAGCCAACAAAAAAATCGACATTAAATTTCAATCCGCTTACACGTTCCAAAACCGGTACGCACTCTTCTTCTGTTAAACCCGGATAAACAGTAGATTCGTAAATAACAATATTGCCTTTTTTAAGAACTTTACCAACGGTTTGACTTGATTGGTATAAAGGTGTCAAATCTGGTCTATTATTTTTATCAACTGGAGTTGGCACAGTTACTATATAATAATTACAATCTTTAATATCTTCTAATTGAGTGGTGCAAAACAAACCAACTTTACTCAATGGTTTCTCAATAAGTACAGATTGTAACAATTCTTTTTCAACCTCAAGAGTAAAATCAAATCCTTGATTTAGTTCTAAAACTCTATTTTGATTGATGTCAAATCCTACTACAGGATACTTTGTTGCAAACAATCTTGCAAGCGGTAATCCGACATATCCTAATCCTATTATACCTATCTTTATATTCATTCAAAAGTGGTTTAAACAATTAAAAATTACGAACCAATTTCTTGGTAAATAAAACCTATCTCTTTAATTTTTTTTGCATCCAATAAATTTCTACCGTCAAAAACAAAAGCTGGTTTTTGCATTGAATCATAGATTTTTTGCCAATCATAAGTTTTAAACTCATCCCATTCTGTCAATATAGCAATGGCATGAGAATTAGCACATGCTTCATATACATCATTAAAAGAAGTTACATAGTTTCTATTTTGCTCATCAGATCTTGACTCAAGATAATTCAAATCGGAAATCACTAGTTTATAGTCAACTTTTGGGTCATAAACGGCAATTTTGGCTTGCTCATTAATCAAATTGTCTGCTACATAAATAGCTGCTGATTCACGAGTATCATTAGTATCTTTTTTAAATGCCCAACCTAAAAATGTAATTTTCTTATCGGCAATAGTATTGTATAAAGTGCTTACAATGTTTTTAGAAAATCTTCTTTTTTGGTGGTCGTTCATGATAATAACTTGTTCCCAATAATCGGCCACTTCATGTAATCCAAACGACTTAGAAATATAAACTAAATTTAAAATATCTTTTTGAAAACAAGAACCACCAAACCCCACAGAAGCTTTTAGGAATTTAGAACCAATTCTACTGTCCATTCCAATAGCTTTAGCCACTTCATTGACATTAGCACCTGTTTTTTCACAAAGCTCAGACATGGCATTTATAGACGAAACTCGCTGGGCTAAAAAAGCATTAGCAGTTAACTTAGATAATTCTGAAGACCAAACATTAGTAGTTAATATTCTATCTTTAGGAACCCAATTAGCATAAACATCAACCAAAGATTGAATGGCTCTTTGACCTTCCTTTGTAGTATCGCCACCAATTAAAACTCGGTCTGGACTCAATAAATCTTCAACTGCGGTTCCTTCAGCTAAAAACTCTGGATTAGATAATATTTGAAATTGGACACCATTTCCAGTATTGTCTAGAATACTTTTAATAGCCTCTGCCGTTCTTACAGGTAACGTTGATTTTTCAACAACAATTTTATCGTTTTTAGAAACCCTTGCAATTTGTCTTGCACAAAGCTCTATATACTTTAAATCGGCTGCCATTCCTTTACCAGAACCATACGTTTTGGTAGGTGTATTTACTGAAATAAATATTATTTGAGCTTCATCAATAGCTTTATCAACCTCTGTTGAGAAAAACAGATTTTTCCCTCTAGAGTCAGCTACAATTGCACCAAGTCCTGGTTCGTAAACAGGAATATTGTTTACATCTTCATCATTCCATTTAGCTATTCGCTCTAAATTCAAATCAACTACTGTAACTTTAATATGCGGGCATTTTTGGGCAATAACTGCCATTGTAGGACCTCCAACATAACCTGCTCCTATGCAGCAAATATTTGTAATTTTCATGCTATTTTATTTTAAATGTTTCCAATACCATTCCACAGCCTCTTGAAGTCCTTGTGAAAAAGAATATTTAGGTTTATATTTTAGTAATCGTTTCGCTTTTTCTATACTAGCCAAAGAGTGAGGAATATCTCCTACTCTATTAGCACCATAAACAATAGCCACCTCTGCAATAGAAGCATCATATTTAGATAAATTTTCTTTCAATAAATTTACCATTTCATTTAGAGATACTCTATCACCAAACGCCGTATTATAAACGGTGTTAAGTGCCTCTTTATTTTGAGTAGTCATAGCCAACTCATTCATTTGAATCACATTATCAATATAAGTAAAATCTCTAGAATAGGTACCATCACCATTAATCACTGGACTTTCGTGACGCATCAACTGCATAACAAATTTTGGTACTACAGCAGCATAAGCTCCATTTGGGTCTTGACGCCTTCCAAAGACATTAAAATATCTTAGTCCAATTGTTTCCAATCCATAAGTTTTACTAAAAACATCAGCATACAATTCATTTACATATTTTGTAATAGCATAAGGCGAAAGAGGTTTTCCAATAATTTCTTCTACCTTAGGCAACGCCTCAGAATCTCCATAAGTAGAAGAACTTGCAGCATAAACAAATCGCTTAACACCATTATCACGAGAAGCCACCAACATATTCAAAAAACCAGACACATTAACTTGATTACTAGTGATAGGATCTTGAATAGATCTAGGCACAGACCCCAAAGCCGCCTGATGAAGCACAAAATCTTTATTTGTAGTAGCTATTAAACAAGTTTCCAAATCTCTTATATCGCCTTCAATTAATTCAAATCGTTCATTAGATAACAAATGTTCAATAGTATCTCTATGCCCGGTAGCAAAATTATCTAAACAAGTTACATAATATCCTTTTTCCAAAAAATAATCACATAAATTGGAACCAATAAATCCTGCACCACCAGTAATTAGAATTCTTTGAATAGTATCTTTCATCTTCTACTTTTTCTTTGAAAAAATACTTTTATACCATTTCACAAATACATTGCTTGACACCTCTTCTTCGTGGTAACCATTAGAATAGGCGCCGTATCCATATCCGTAACCATAACCATATCCAGCACCATATTTGGCTTTGTTCTCAAATCCATTTAATACAATACTAACATTATTCAACTCATCTCTTTTAACTCTATTATTTAGTAAGTTAACCATTTCTTTTTTAGTGAAATTTTGACGCATTACATAAAGTGTAACATCTACATAACTCGATAATTCTACTGCATCTGTTACTAATCCAACAGGAGGTGTGTCAAGAATAATGTAGTCGTAATTTTCCTTTAATTCATTCATTAACTCGCTCATAGTTTCTCCCATAATAAGTTCAGATGGATTTGGTGGAATTGGTCCGGATGTTATAACATCTAAATAAGGAATTTCTGTACTTTGTGTAATTTCTTTAAGTGAAGATTGACCTATCAAATAATTAACAGCGCCAATATTATTTTTAAGATTAAAATCATCAAAAATTTTTGGTTTTCTCAAATCCAAACCTACAATTACAGTTTTCTTTTCGCTTAAAGCAAAGACGGTTGCTATGTTGATTGAACAAAAGGTCTTTCCTTCACCACTGACTGAAGATGTAAGCATTAAAACTTTACTGCCTGATACTTTTTGCTTTTTATACAAAAACTGAAGTGAGGATCGGATTGCCCTAAAGGATTCTGACAAAGCCGATTTAGGCTTTTCAAATACAGCCAAATTTGTATCGGATTGTTTCATTCCTACAACTCCAATGAGAGGAATATTAGTTAATGAGTTAATATCATCTGTATTTTGAATTGCATTGTTAATAAAAAATATTAAAAACACAATTAATAGCGGAATTATTAATCCAGAAAATAGTGCAATTATATAATTAACACTAGTTCTTGGACCAATTAACCCACCACCAATATCTTTGGCAGGGTCAATAAATTGTATATCAGACAGGTTGGCCGCTTTAACAATTTGGGCTTCATTTCTTTTTTGTAGAAATACATCTATAACACTATTACTCAGATTAAATTTTCTCATTATTTTGAGATATTTTTGGCTATCCTCTGGCAATTGTCTTATACTGTTTTCAGCTTGACTTAACTTGTTTCTTACCTGAGAAGATTCAAACTGTATAGTAGCTTTTGCAGCAATTATATTCTCTAACAAAACTTTCTTCACTGCAGAAATTTCATTGTCAATATTATCAAACATTAATTCACTTTTAACAGAATAGGCCATCTCAGATCTTCTTACTGAAAGCATTATTAAGTCGGATACATTTTTGATAATATTTGGATCCTCAATTCCTGCTACAGAGGGCGCTGGCAATTTAGAATAATCACTTGTATTTCTCAAATAATTACTTAACGAATTATAGTAATTTATTTTTCTATCAACTCCCTCTTTGACAAGATCAAGTTCTGCTATTTGACTTTGAAAAGTCTCTCCTCTACTTTCTATTTCAATAATATTTTTATCTCTACTAAAATCTTTTAATTCATTATTAGAATCTCTAAGATCTCCTTCCATAAGTGTTAAAGTGGTATCAATATATTTTATTGTATTTTCTGCAAATAAATTTTTACTTTCTAACTGCTTTTTCATTAACATTTTAACTGTTTCATTGAGATAATCTACAATTCTAGCCTTGTTAGTGCCTTGCAAAGACAACTTTAATATTGAACCTGCTTTTTCATCAACATTTACCTTTATATTTTTATAATCTGATACAACATCATCAAAATTATTCATCTTAACAATATATTTATCATTTGTATATTTTCCTGGATTTTCTTTTATTTCAACAACCCAATTCAAGAAAGGAAGATTAACTCGTTGTCCAACTTTATATTTTTTAATTAAGTCACCACTAACAACTGATTGAACTCCTTTGGCATTGGTGTTATAATTAATTACAGAAGTAGTGTTAGATTTGAAATTAATTTTTATTTGATACTCAGAAGGCGACACAAAAACCAAATGAATTGGTACATCAAGTAATTGATTTTTGGATTTATCCATCTTTACAAAAAAAGGCGTTGAACCATAAACATCTTTAGTGTAATATTCTTGCTCTTGTTGATAATCAATAAAAAAGTCTAACTTATCAACAACCAATTCGTTATGAGAACGAGATTTTAATGTAGTTGCAATTGTTTGAACTTGATCTGATGTTCCTCCCCAATTAAAAACTAGACTTGTATTTGAGGTAAACAACGGATTCTCTTGTTCTTTTACAGCAATTGTTGTTTCAAGAGAATAAATCTTTTGCTTTCTTATATTTATTTGATAAGCAATAGTTAATGCTACTGCCAATCCAAATAGGAACCATTTCCAATAACTACCCGTTTTAATTAGAAATCCTTTGAAATCAAAGCTATTTTGGTTTTCAAAAAAAGAAAAGTCTTTTATATCTAACATTATTGGTAATTTTAGTTTTTAAGTAATAAAAAGGTTGCAGTTGCCAAGGAAAGTATTGTGATAATACTCCCTAAAGATTCTATTCCTGTTTTACCCGTACCCCATGTTTTTTGTTTCAATGGTTTAACGTAGATGTAGTCATTTGGTTGTAAATAATATACGTTTGACTTCATGGCATTTGCATCGGTTAAATCAATTCTAAATGTTTCGGCACCTTGAGGAAACTGCCTTATAACAATTACCTCTTTTCTATCACCAGTTACAGTTATATCACCAGAATTAGCCACTGCTTCAAGTATGCTCACTTTATCTTGATACAAAACTTTAGTTCCTGGATTTACAACTTCACCATTAATGGTATATCTGAACCCGGCTAATTTTACATTAACAAATAGTTGTGCTTCTTTTTTGAAGTAATCTTTTAGTAGTTGCTCTTCTATTTTCTTTCTAACTTCTTCAACCGTAAAGCCTAAAACATTTACTTCTCCAAGTATAGGAATTCTAATATTTCCATGATCATCAATGGTGTATCCATTAAAAAAAAGCGACTCAATAGTCGGTGATAATTGCGTATTGCTAGTATAATTAAACATTTCTACCAATCGCTCATCAAGTGCTTTAATACTGATATTTAAGATATCATTAGTTTGAAGTCGATAAGGCTTATTATTGGAGGCAACAATGTTTGAGGGATTTTCGTTACCTTTATTTTGTAAATAAATTAAATCTTTTGTAGGAACGCATGAGGTAAACATAATTCCCGAGAAAAAAAGTATATAGAGTATTCTGTAGTTCATTATCAAAAATAATTTAGCAAACAAAGATAGTTTTTCAAATCTAAAAACAAAAAAGTTGGAATAGAATATTGACTAATTATTTTTTAAAGAATTTTCAAACGGAACTCTTTGCAAAATACTTCTTCCTAAAGTGACTTCATCGGCATACTCTAATTCGTCGCCAACAGCTATTCCTCTTGCTATTGTAGAAGTTTTTATATTACAATTTTTTATCTGTTTGAAGATATAAAAATTGGTTGTATCGCCTTCCATTGTAGAACTTAAAGCAAAAATAATTTCTTCGATGGAGCCTAATTTTACTTTATCAACTAACGAATTGATATTCAATTGACTTGGACCCACACCATCAATTGGAGAAATTTTTCCGCCAAGAACGTGATAAATTCCTTTAAATTGATTAGTGTTTTCAATAGCCATAACATCTCTAACATCTTCAACTACACAAATTATTTTGTGATTTCTTGAGGCATTTGAACAAATTTCACACACATCAACGTCGGAAATATTGTGGCAATTTTTACAAAATTTTATCTCATTTCGCATCGAAGTTAGTGCTTGTGATAAAAAATGTGTTTGTTCACAAGGTTGCTTCAATAAATGCAATACCAGTCGCAAGGCAGTTCGCTTACCAATTCCGGGTAATTGCGCCATTTCGTTGACCGCTTTTTCGAGAAGTTTAGATGAAAATTCCATTGGGCAAAAGTAAAGAAAAAGTTTGAAAGCGAGAAGATGGAAGATGGAAGATGGAAATTTTAAAGATTTTAACTATTTTTGGTAAACTTCCATCTTCCAACTCCCATCTTCCAACTTTTTTCCTATTTTAGCACAACCAAAAAAACTATTTATGTCTTCAGGAACTATTTTAGCCATTATCATTATCTATTTCGGAATTCTTATTCTTATTTCTAATCTAGTTAGCAAAAAAGACAGTAGTAACGATGCTTTTTTTAAAGCAAATAAAAATTCAAAATGGTATTTGGTAGCCTTTGGAATGATTGGAACGGCACTTTCTGGTGTGACTTTTATTTCGGTTCCAGGCGAAGTTGGAAATCCTGATTTGCAGTTCAAATATTTTCAATTTGTTTTAGGAAATGCGATTGGTTTTATTATTATTGCAACCGTCTTGCTACCGCTCTATTATCGGATGAATTTAACTTCGATTTATAGTTACATCGAGCAAAGATTGGGCGTTGTGAGTTACAAAACTGCTGCAACCATTTTCTTAATTAGTCGCACCATTGGCTCTGCTTTTCGATTATATTTGGTTGTAATTGTGTTGCAACGTTTTGTTTTTGATGCTTACAATATTCCTTTTGCGGTAACAGTTTTAATTTCATTAGCCTTAATTTTTGCCTATACCTATCGTGGCGGATTGAAAACCATTATTATTACCGATACTTTACAGACATTTTTCTTGGTTTCTTCGGTTTTCTTAACGATTATTTTTATTTGCAATAGTTTGGATTATAGTTTTACTGAAGCTTTTGAAGCGGTAAAAAATAGCAATTATTCTAAAGTTTTCTTTTATGAAGATTACCTGAAAGGAAACTTTGTATTAAAACAAATTTTGGGTGGAATCTTTGTAACTATAGCCATGGTTGGATTAGACCAAGATTTGATGCAAAAGAATTTAAGTTGCAAAAACATTGGTGAAGCGCAAAAAAACATGTTCACATTTACCGGAATTTTTGTATTAATAAATATTTTCTTTTTGAGTGTTGGTGCTTTACTTTACTTATATGCAGAAAAAAACGGGATTGCTGTTCCGATGGTGGATGGTGTAAAACGTACCGACTTATTGTTTCCTGAAATTGCTTTCAATCATTTGAATATTGTTCCTGCAGTTGTGTTTTTGTTAGGATTGACAGCGGCAACTTTTGCAACAACAGACTCCGCTTTAACAGCTTTAACAACTTCTTTTTGTATTGATTTTCTTGGAATGGATAAAAAAAAGTCAGAAGATGGAAGCCAGAAGATGGAAGATGCTAAAAAATTAGTTAGAACGAGACACTTGGTTCATGTTGGATTCTCTATGTTAATGTTTTTGGTCATCATTATATTTAATTCGCTTAATGACAAGTCGGTCGTAACGATGATTTTTAAAGTAGCGAGTTATACTTATGGGCCTCTTTTAGGATTGTATGCTTTTGGATTGTTTATGAAATCAAAAACGGTTCATGACAAATTGGTTCCATTTATTTGTGTGATTTCGCCTTTGGTTTGTTTTTTAATTGCTAAAAATTCAGCGGCTATTTTTGAAAATTATATAATTGATAACGAACTAATTATCGTTAACGGATTGATTACTTTTATTGGATTGTTAATTATAAGTAAACCTGCTACTAGTCAGACGAAGTTTTAGGAATGGAAAATCTATATATTTTTAGTGGACTTGGAGCTGACAAAAGAGTTTTCAACTATTTAGATTTTTCAAAATACAATGCGAATTTTATTGATTGGATTAATCCATTTGAGAAGGAATCAATTGAAGCTTACGCAAAAAGATTAACCTCACAAATTACATCAGAAAAACCAATATTAATAGGTTTGTCTTTTGGAGGAATTATGGCTGTAGAAGTTGGGAAAATTATAGACTCAAAGAAAATAATTTTAATAGCTTCCGCTAAAAATAAAAGTGAAATTCCATTTTATTATCGACTTGCAGGATTCTTAAATCTTCACAAATTGATTCCAACAAAATTAATGAAATCATCTAATTTTTTAAGTTTTTGGTTTTTTGGAATTGATAGTAAGAAAAATAAAATCCTTTTGACTGAAATTTTGAAAGATACAGATGAAACTTTTCTTGGTTGGGCGATTGATAAAATTGTAAATTGGAAGAATACTCATATTCATAAAAATCTAAAACACATTCATGGAACTCGAGATAGGATTTTACCTATTCAATTTGTAAAATCTGATATAAAAATAGTTAATGGAGGACATTTTATGACTATAGATAAATTTGAAGAACTGAATATTGTCTTGGAAAATTTAATCAAAAATTAAAATAAAAACCTAACCTTTATTGAATTTTGCCAATTCGTTTTGTAACAAATGGCTTTATAAAATAGTCAAAAGATAGGTAGCTATTTTTTAAATAGATTTTTTACTAAAAATCTTTGCATAGTTGGGCTACGGAATTATACCCTAAACTTTTGGACTATTTTAAAACTATTATTGGTATTATTTTTAGTAAAAGAACAAGAAGATTGGATAATTTTATATTGCAATTTGGTATTATTTATTAAACAATAAAAGAATAGGTATTCAAATTTTTAACCCTGTTAAAGATATGAGTCCAGATTAGAGCAGTTACCTTGTAACGTGAAAAGCAGGAAAAGAGATTATAGAAATACGCAAGTGATTCGCTCCTTCAAAAAGCAATTGATATTAAAATTTAACTTTTGAAATTGAAATTGGTTTACGCATCTTGTAACAAAATCTAGTAAAGGTTTACTAACGTATATATGAGCGATAATTTGGAACAAACGTTTGTGCAGCAATTGCGTGAAAATCAGAATATAATCCACAAGATTTGTAGGTTGTATACTTCTGATGGTGATGCACATAAAGATTTGTTTCAGGAAATTACAATACAACTATGGAAGGCTTTTCCGAAGTTTCGTGGTGATTCTAAATTTTCTACATGGGCTTATAGAGTTGCTCTAAATACTGCCATTACCTTGTATCGAAAGAGTACGCGGAGTGTTTCTACGGTGGAGTATGAAAAGCATAGTTTTTTTATTAGTCAAGACGAATATAATAGCGAGGAAGAAGAGCAAATAAAATTGATGTATCAAGCAGTACAGCAGTTGAATGATATTGAAAAGGCATTGGTTTTTATGTATCTAGAAGATAAAGATTATACCGAAATTGCCGAAACATTGGGTATTAGTGAGGTTAATGCAAGAGTTAAAATGAATAGAATTAAAGGTAAATTGAAAAAAATATTAAATCCGTAAGGTTATGATGGAAGAGTTGGATTTATTAAAAAAAGACTGGAAAAAGAACGAAAATTCTTTTGAACAAGTATCGGAAGTGGATATTTATAAAATGCTGCATAA
>JAIFLT010000140.1 GCA_020048955.1 Flavobacterium sp. | reverse complement strand
ATGGTATCGCCTTTTTAATCATAGGGGTTTGCTTGCGCAAACTTGTTGTTAATGGCGATTTCATGTTATTCTACTAGTAATTTTTGTGTTGCAATATTATTGTTTTCATCTTCAACTCTTACCATATAAATTCCTTTTGACAAACTAGAAACATTTACATTTTTGTTTGACGAAGTCAATACTTTTTGACCTTGAAGCGAATAAATTTCAATAGATTTTGCTTCGTTTTCCATTTTGATAGTTACATTATCTGAAGCAGGATTGGGGTATAAACTAAAATTAACTTTTTGCTCATAAGTTGAATTACTTAAAACAGAGGTAGTAAAACTTCCTAAAATTCTGTTTCCAACAAGAGTTGACGAATATGCTCCAGCACTATAATAGTAAGTTGTATTTGGGGTTAAACTTGTAAAATTGTATGTAAATGGTGTTGGTGCGTTTGTGGTTGTATTGGCAATGTAAAAGTAAGAATTATAAAAAGTTGGACTTAAACCAAAAGCAATTTCAATTTGACTTTGAATTCCAAATGTATTTACTTGAAAGTCAATTTGTGCAGATGTTGTAGTGATATTAGAAATAACAGCATTTGTTGTGTTTGGAGGTGTTCCACCTGAGGTAAAAGTTCCTGTAATTGTAACAGCTGCTTGACTTGATGCGTCGTAGGCATCAATAGCATAGTAGTAAAGTGTATTAGGAATTAAATTTGTAACGTCTTGAAATGAAGAAACAGGAGTTGTTCCATTGAACGGTCCATTTGGTGGATAGCTTCCTGACATGGTAGGAGTTGTATTTATTTGAATAAATGCATAAGTGGAACTATTCTGTGCATTAACAGAAAAATTAATTCTTGCCGTTGTTGCTGTAATATTTGAAACTGAAACGTTTGAAATAATTGGTGCAGAAAATCCTTGCATGCAGAATGATAGAAATAAAGCAAAAAAGATAGAGTGTAATTTTGTTTTCATAAAATTTGTTTTAAAGTTATGATGCAAAAATGATGTAACTTTTTAGTTTTAAATTTTAACTTCTATGAAACAATGCTTTTTTTTCATGAAATGTATTATTATTTTCATAATGTCAACTGTAGTTAAAATTTTTATAATGAAATGATTTCGTCTTTGCTTTCTTTGTTAATTTGCAAAAAAAAATTAGCATGTCTGCACGTTGGATTATCCTTTTTGTAATTATTGCAATCATTGAAATTTATGCCTTTCAGGCAGTTAAAACCTTTACTAAAGTTAGATGGGTGCAGTTTGCTTATATAATAATTTCTGTTGCAGCAGTAGCTTTTGTTTTTTATGGTTTTTCTAAATTTGATAGAGGCGTAGGGCAGACCCAATTGTTTATGATGACCATTGGCGTTATGTTATTGATTATAGTTCCAAAATTATTGATAACATTTATCATGCTTCTTGAAGATATTCTTAGATTGATGTTAGGAACCAAAAATTATTTTTCAAATTATGATACAAATACATTTCTACCCGAAAGAAGAAAGTTTGTAAGCCAAGTTGCGCTTGGTATTGCTGCCGTTCCATTTTTATCTTTGATTTATGGAATGACGGTTGGAAAATATAATTATAAAGTGCTAAGACAAACTTTGTTTTTTGATGATTTGCCCGATGCTTTTGATGGTTTTAAAATCACACAAATATCAGACATTCACAGCGGTAGTTTTGATAATCCCGAAAAAATAAGTTATGCCGTTGATTTAATCAATGAGCAAGAATCTGATTTACTGTTGTTTACTGGCGATATTGTAAACACTCATGCTACAGAAATGCATCCTTGGATTGATACTTTTAAAAAGATAAAAAATTACGAATTTGGTAAATACTCTATACTAGGAAATCATGATTATGGAGAATACGTAGATTGGAAATCGGAGGAAGCAAAAAATAAAAATTTTGAAGATATTAAAGATTTGCACAGACAAATAGATTTTCAATTAATGCTGAATGAAAACACGAAAATCAAAAAAGGAAACGACGAAATTGCTTTGGTTGGTGTTGAAAATTGGGGTGTAAAGTTTAAAAAAGTGGGAGATTTGAATAAAGCTTCAGAAAATTTGAATAAAAAAGATTTCAAAATTTTGATGAGTCACGATCCAAGTCATTGGGATACTGAGGTTAAAGATCACCCTAAAAACTTCCATTTAACGCTTTCTGGACACACACACGGATTTCAATTTGGAATAGAAATTCCAGGTATAATCAAATGGAGTCCAGTAGAATATGTATACAAGCAATGGGCCGGTTTATATGAAAACGTTGGAAAATATATATACGTTAATAGAGGTTTTGGTTTTCATGCCTACCCAGGAAGAGTAGGAATTATGCCCGAAATTACAGTTATTGAACTAAAAAAAAGTAAAAATGTAGTATAATTAGTTAAAAATGCTACATTTGTATTACTAATACTTTCTTTCTAGAAAAGAATATATAAATAACTAGGTTTTATGTCAAAATTTGGCGAACTTATAAATGCTCAAGTTCCTGTGTTAATTGACTTTTACACAGAGTGGAACGAATCATCGGTGTCAATGCATCCTGTTATTAGAGATGTTGCAGCAGCACTTGGCGATAAGGCAAAAGTGATTAAAATTGATGTGGATAAAAATCAAGAATTAGCCGAAGCACTTCGAATTAAAGGTTTACCTACACTTATGATTTATAAAGAAGGTCAAATGGTGTGGCGACAATCGGGTGAATTGGATGCAAATACTATAATTGGTTTAGTTCAAGAGCAGGTTTAATCCTTCAACAAGCTCAGGATGACAATTCGGAGTTTGATTTATTTTATTATTTCACAAACATATCCTTTTTCTTTTAAGAATTCTAAAGTTCTTGGTAGTGCATACTCCAAGTTTTCAAATGCTTTTTTGCTGTCGTGAAAAACGATAATACTTCCTGATTGCACATTTTTTAAAACATTTTCTAAACACTGTTCTTTAGAAATTGTGGCATCAAAATCATAAGAAATGATGTCCCACATAATTATTTTGTAACCAAGTTTTCTGAGAATTTTAGATTGTGATGGTTTTATTTTGCCATAAGGCGGACGAAATAGTTTGCAGTGTTCAGTGTTCAGTTTGCAGTGTTCAATTTCGTATAATTTGACATTTTCAATGTAATCTTTTGTAGATGTTTCCAATCCATTTAAATGATTGAAGGTATGATTTCCTATAGAATGTCCTTCGTTGATTACTTTCTGAAAAATTTCTGGATATTTTCTAACGTTATCTCCTATGCAGAAGAATGTTGCTTTAGTATTGTATTCTTTCAATTGATTTAGAGTCCATTCTGTGATTTCTGGTATTGGTCCATCATCAAATGTTAAATAGACTTTATTTTCATTGTTAGGAATATCCCAAACATAATTTGAAAATAGTTTCTTAATTATCCAATGTGCTTTTACCCAAATCATGTTTCAAATGTAAATAAAAAGTGCCGATAAATTAATCTATCGACACTTTGTTCTATTGTTAAAATCAATTATTCCATATCGCGTTGAAATCTTGGGAATCGGTTGTTATAACTATTAAATTCATTTCTGTTTTTGTTATAAAATTCAATATCACCATTGGCTTTCATTACTTTTAATAAACTTCTATAACGTTCTATATCTGTTACGATATCTGTAGCCATAAAACTCTGGTCAGAAGAGCTGAAAGTGCTATAATACCTCAAATTGTCTTTATATTTTGCTGCGAGTTTTGTTATTAAATCTCTTGCTTTTTGTTTTTCGCCGGTTTTATAATAACCACCAACAAATGGTTCTAGTGTTAAATAATAACCATAATAATCTATTGGGGTTTTAGCAATAGCCAAATCAATAACCTTTTTAGCCTTGTCAATTTTACCTTCTTTTATCAATAATTCCATTAATCTAGAAAGATTGGTTCTGTACGAAATACTATTTCTTCTGGTTTCTGGATCATGATAAATCTTTGTGCTTTCTCCATTACCCCATTTCCAATTGGTTGCAAGTTGATACATTTTTTCTGTATCGATTTGCCCCATATCTGGATAGTTTTCTTCAATTACAGGCGTTTTTATGGGTACTAATTTATACACCATACCGTCAAGCTGAAGGTAATCTTTCATCCAAAGATAATCATCATCTCCAAAACTTCCAGGACTAAAATAAATAGGTCTTTTCCAGTTATTGTTGTTTAAAATGTCAAACATAATTAAACGATTTTTGTATAAAGCACCACCTTTTAAATCTATATCTATAAAAGGAACAATAGAGTCATTTTGCGCCGGATTAACAACCTTATTGGCAATAACAGCATTTTTATCAATAGGAATTCTAACTTTATTTGTTGGAAAAAAATGAAGTTTGTGTCCACTCTGCATTTCAATAGTAGTTATGGTATCTTCACTTTTCGCAAAGTTTATAAAATCTTTAAGTAACCATCTGTTTTCAGTTTGTTTATTAAATAGAATGGCGTCTCTATTGTCTGCAACATATTGCTGATGTTTAAATGAAATTGGTAAACCATCTGATTTGTATGTTTTAAGCTTCATTTGGTCAATATACCAATCGGTCATTAATAAGCTGGTATTTACAATTTTTACATCGGTTCTGTATCCTTCAATCTCTTGTGCATACCATAATGGGAAGGTGTCATTATCGCCAATTGTGAATAGTATAGCGTTTGGATCACATGAGTCTAGATAATTTTTAGCCATTGCTAAAGCGGTATATTTATCTGAACGATCGTGGTCGTCCCAGTTTTGTGATGCCATTAAAACAGGTGCAGCCAATAAACTTGTAGCAACTACTATTGGTCCGGCAATTTTTGCAGCTACTTTTTCTTTTATTATTTCATAGATGGCATAAACTCCAAAACCAATCCATATTGCAAATACATAAAATGATCCCACTAAAGCATAATCTCTCTCACGAGGTTCAAAGGGTCTTTCGTTAAGATAAATTTTTAATGCTAATCCTGTAAATAGAAACAAAGCTAGCAATACATAGAAACTTTTTAAATCTCTTTGTGCATGATACATTAAACCAATCAAACCTAAAAATAAAGGTATAAAAAAGTATAAGTTTCTTCCTTTGTTGTTTTCAATATCTTTAGTTAAATTTTCTTGAGAGCCTAAGTGAATTTCATCAATGAATTTTATTCCACTCAACCAGTTTCCATCCAAATTATCATACCTACCTTGATTGTCATTTTGTCTTCCTACGAAATTCCATAATAAATAACGACCATACATATAACCAAATTGATACTCAATCATAAAACTAAGATTGTCAAAAGTTGATGGTTTTTCAATGTCAAGATAGTCGCCATAAGCTTTTAAGAAAGAAATATATCCATCGTTGTCAATTTTACCACTTGCATAGGCCTGTCTGAATTCAGCAACAACATCGGTCAATTCTTTTTCCTCAACATAATCTGATTTTACTTTAAATTTTGGAACTCCAGTAAAGTTCATATATCCTTCAATGTTGTCGGTACTCCACATTCTAGGAAGAATTGCTTTGTGATTATCATCGGTGTTTTGCTCGGCATTTTTATAATCGTTTACAATCACATATTTCCCAGAAGTTTCGTCTCTCTCATAGTTTGGAGCTTTGTCTAAATAAGGATTATTTTCATCTAAACCAGCAAAGGCATCGGTATATTGTGGTCCATAAAACAAAGGATTGATTCCGTATTGTTCACGGTTGTAATAAGCCAATACTTCGGCAGCATCAGAGGGTTTATTTTCGTTTATTGGTGTGTTTGCATTAGCTCTAATAGGTAACATCATCCAGGTTGAAAATCCTATTAATACAAATAGAATACAAAGCAAAACAGTGTTGTATGTAGGATGTTCTTTTTTTCTAGTGTATCTCAATCCAAAGTAGAAGAAAGCTACAATTAGAAGTAAAGCAAAAATAGTTCCTGAGTTAAAAGGTAACCCAAGGTTGTTTACCATGAAAATTTCTGTTTTTCCAAAGAAAGCCAATGTATAAGGCAATAAAAGTTTGAAAATGAAAAGTAATACCGCAATTATAATTAAATTAGCTAAAATGAAGTTTGTAACAGTTACTTTTTTGTAGTTTTTAAAGAAATATAAAAATCCAATTGATGGAATGGTTAATAAAGCCATGAAGTGAACTCCAAAAGATAAACCAACTACTAAACTGATAAGCAATAACCATCTGTTTCCTTTTGGTTCATGCATTTCTTGTTCCCATCTTAAACCAAGCCAAAAAAGTAGTGCAATAAGCAAAGTTGCCATGGCATATACTTCTGCTTCAACAGCGTTAAACCAAAAGCTATCCGAAAAAGTGAAGGCTAAGGCTCCAACAAATGAACTTCCTAAAACAACTTTGATGTTATTATTGTCTATTTCTGTGTAGGACGAAATGATTTTTTTTAATAAAATGGTAGATGACCAAAACATAAAAAGAATGGTAAATGCACTAGAAAAAACAGACATCATATTAACCATAAAAGCTACTTTGTCGCTACTTGTTGCAAACATGGCAAAGAAAGCGCCTAGCATTTGAAATAATGGTGCGCCTGGCGGATGTCCTACCTCAAGTTTTGCGGCTGTTGCAATATATTCTCCACAATCCCAAAAACTCATGGTGGGTTCTACTGTTAAAGTATAGGTAATTAGTGCAATTGAAAAAGCAGCCCAACCTAAAATGTTATTCCACTTTTTAAAATCAAATGTTGTCATATATAATTATGATGTTAATTCAGATGCAAAGAAACTATTTTTTTATCGAAACCACATAAATTGCGGTTGATAAAATTTTCTTAATTACTTGCTGCTAAAAGTTATTGTAAATTATTCTTTTATTTTAAATTCTAATCCAATAAATCTTGTGCTTTCTATGGATATATTTTTGTCTTCTTGAAAGTACTTTCTAATTTTAGTTATAAAAACATCCATACTTCTTCCTGAAAAATAATCGTCATTTTTCCAAATATTTTTTAGTATAGCCTCTCTTCTAATTAATTGATTTCTATTTTGATAAAGATATTCAATTAGTAGTGCCTCTTTTTCGGTTAATTGTTGTGTATTGTTGTCTTTTTTTAAGCACAGTCTTTTGGTATCAAAAAGGTATTTTCCTATTACAAGTTCTTGAAGAGTTGCTGGTTTAAAATTAGACTCACTTCTTTTAATTATATTATTTAATCTCAATATTAATTCTTCTACTTCAAATGGTTTGATTATATAATCGTCGGCGCCAAGTTGTAATCCTTTTATTTTATCTTCTTTCAATTGTTTTGCTGTTAGAAAAATGAAAGGTGTTTCAGGATTTATTTTTATTAATTCTTCGGCTAGTACAAAACCATCCATTTTTGGCATCATAACATCTAGAATGCAAATATCAAAACTATTTTTTTTAAAAATTTCTAATGCTTTAACTCCGTTTTCTGCCCAAACAACATTAAAATCATGCAGCTGTAAATATTGAATTAGAACATTTGAAAAATCAAAATCATCTTCGGCTAAAAGTATTTTTTTCATAAACCTAAGATGGAATTGATAAAATGAATTGCGTTCCTTTTCCTAATTCGCTTAACAAATTTATGGTGCCTTTGTGTGCTTTTATAATTTGGTCAACATAATACAAACCTAGTCCTAAGCCTTTTGTGTTATGAAGGTTTCCTTGTTCCACTCTATAGAATTTGTCAAAAAGTAACGATTGTTTGTTTTTTGCAATTCCTATTCCGTTATCTTCAATACAAATTTTAAATTCATTATTTTGTAAATTGGTAGTTACAAAAATGGTTTTGGCGCCATATTTTACAGCATTTTCTAAAACATTAATTAGTGCTGTGGTAAGATGAAATTTGTCTAAGGTTAATTGTGTTTCTGAATTAAAATTTGTTTCAATATCAATTGTAGGATTAGCCATTTTGAAATCATTTACTATGGTTTCTAAGAACGCATTAATTTTTGTTTTTTCTTTTTGCAATTCAATTTCATCAAAACCTAAGGAGTTACTCATCACTTGATCTATTAAACTTTGTAAACGCTCATTTTGACGGTTTATAGTTTGTATCAATTGGTTGTAAACTACATCATTTTCTTTTACTTCTTTTCGCTCTAATATTTTTGTAGAAACCGATAAAGTAGTAAGTGGTGTTTTTAGTTCGTGAGTGATATTGTTTATAAAATCTGTTTTAACATCACTAATTTTCTTTTGTTTTATTAATGATTTTATTGTTACTACAAATATCGATATTAATGTAAGTATTGAGGCAATTGCAAAAAACAATAATAACAACATTCTTTTAAGAATAATTAATTCCCAATTTTTTACAGAAACATATAAGCTATCTTCTGTAAGCAATTTATAATTTGATTTTATTGTATTAGAACTTGTTGTGCCAACATAGTTTCTCACTAAAAAGGCATCTTCTAGTGACGCTAAATTGCCATACATTTTGTTTTCAATATAAGGTTTTGCAGAAAATAGGGTATCTGCATTTTTAGTGTTATTGTAAATTACAAATTTGTTTAAGATTATGGCAAAATCGATTTCGTTATCTGGAAACTCTTTTTCAAATTTCTTTTGCAGCTTTTCGGTTAATTGCTTTCTAAAATGATTTTCTATGAATTGTTTTTTTACTTGACTTCGATAATTTCTATCGATTAGATAGTTTTCTGCTAACTCTTTGTATATAAAATCTTTATTATTAAATAAGGTGCTGTCTATATCGCTGTAATCATTGGTTATTTCAGCAAGTTTTTCTTTTACTTCAAGACGAAATTGTGCTACTTTATAGTTGTAAGTGGTTTTTACTAAATAATATTGCATTACGCAAAGTGCTAGTAGCACTAGTCCAGATAAAAGAGTTAATATGTTTATTTTTTGCTTCATAATAAAATCAGATTCAAAAATAGTACGATTTATTGTAAAAATCATTTTTTATTCTTTCTTTAACCTTCGATTAACTTTCAAACACATTACATTGAAGAAATGATAGAATTGTAATACGAATTAAGTTAGCAGGTTAGGTTTGGATTAAATTCATTTTTCAAAATTTTAAATAAAAGTCGAATAAATATTTGCTTAAAATAAAATTTGTATTAAATTTGCACCCGCATTCAAGTGCTTATTGGTCTATGGTGTAATGGTAACACAACTGTTTTTGGTGCAGTCTTTCTAGGTTCGAGTCCTAGTAGACCAACAAAAAATCCCAACAGAAATGTTGGGATTTTTTATTTTAAAAAGCATTAAAAACTATTAACTAACGATGGTTTTTATTTAACTGCTATATCTTAAATGTAATAACGGGTCTTGTTGCGTGGTTAACTAAGTCTTCACTGATACTTCCGTTAAAGAAATGAGAAAGACCTTTTCTTCCGTGTGTACTCATTCCAATTAAATCGGCATTAATACTATTTGAAAAGTTTAAGATTCCTTTTTCAACATTAGTTTCGTTATATACATGAGTTTCTACTTTTTGAACATTAAAGCCAGAAAGGAATTTTTTCATTGTTTCCTCTGATGTTGAGGTTGATTTAAAATTGTTAGGAGTATTAACCATAACTAAATGCAATGTAGAATCAAATTTATTTGCAAATTCAACTACTTTTTCAAATGGTTTTTTCACTTCGTCACTAAAATCTGATGCGAAAACAAAATTATTAACTCTAAAATCGTTTTCTTCTTTTTTAATAATCAATACTGGAATGTCAGAATTTCTAACTACTTTTTCTGCATTAGATCCAATAAACATTTCTTTGTAACCGCTGGCACCATGTGACCCCATCACAATTAAATCTACATTATTTAGTTGGCTAATTTTTAAAATTCCGTCAAATGCTAACTCAAACTGTACGATTTCAGAAACTTTCAAACCGTCAAGATAGTCTTCATCCATAAGGTCTTCTAATTTTTTTATTGCGGCATTTTTAAAAAACATAATTTCAGGAATTGCGGCACCACCACCAATGGCATCACTCGCCTGATTTGGGAATTCTAACATGTGTAATAAAATAATTTCGCCATTATTTTTTTTTGCAATTTGTGCAGCAACTTTTAAAGCATATTCGGCATTTTGAGAAAAGTCTGTAGGGATTAGGATTTTTTTCATAATTGTTTGTCTGTGATATTTTTTTGGTTTGTCTATTAATTGAGTATAAAGATATGAAAAAAATATAAAAGGCAATGAAAATAATATAAATATTTTTTTCTATATTTGCACCATTATTAAACAGAAATGAATAATGAGGGAAGCATTGCTTCCCTCTTTTTATAAGATTATGACATTTAGAGAACAAGTTGAAAAACTTTTAGAAGAAGGTTTGTCTGAAAAGCCAGAAATGTTTTTGATAGACTTATCAATTTCAGAAAATTACAAAATTATTGTAACTTTGGATGGTGATAAGGGTGTTAATCTTCAAGACTGTATTGATTTGAGTAGAATTATAGAAAATAATTTAGACAGAGAAGCTCATGATTTTGAACTTGAAGTGGCATCAGTAGGTGTAGGTTCACCTTTAAAGTTAAAAAGACAATACCTAAAGAATATAGGAAGAACAGTAAAAGTTAAAACAGAAAAAGAAACTATCGAAGCAGAGTTAGTTGATGCCGATGAACAAAAAATAGTTTTATCTTGGACAGCAAGAGAACCAAAAAAAATAGGGAAAGGTAAAGAAACAGTTCAGAAAACAATAGAATTACCTTACTCAGATATAATAGAAGCAGTTGTTACAATAAATTTTAATTAAATAGAATAATGGAAAATATTGCATTAATCGAATCATTCTCAGAGTTTAAAGATGATAAACTTATTGATCGAGTAACGCTTATGGCGATTTTAGAAGATGTTTTTAGAAATGCTTTAAAAAAGAAGTATGGTTCTGATGACAATTTTGATATTATCATAAATCCTGACAAAGGAGATATGGAAATCTGGAGAAGAAGAATTGTTGTTGCCGATGATGATCTAGATTTAGAAAATGAAGAAATAACACTTACAGAAGCTAGAAGAATAGAACCCGACTTCGAAATTGGTGAAGAAGTTTCTGAAGAGGTTAAACTTATAGATTTAGGAAGAAGAGCTATCTTAGCTTTGCGTCAAAACTTGATTTCAAAAATTCACGAACACGACAATACAAACTTATACAAACAATTTAAAGATATTATTGGTGAAATTTACACTGCAGAAGTGCATCATGTTCGTCCAAGAGTCGTTATTTTGGTTGATGACGAAGGAAATGAAATTGTATTGCCAAAAGAAAAGCAAATTCCCTCTGATTTTTTCCGTAAAGGAGATAATGTTAAAGGAATTATTGAAAGCGTTGAATTAAAAGGAAATAAACCCCAAATTATTATGTCTAGAACTTCAGAGAAGTTTTTAGAAAAATTATTTGAACAAGAAATTCCCGAGGTTTTCGATGGTTTGATTATGATTAAAAAAGTAGTAAGGATTCCAGGTGAAAAAGCAAAAGTAGCTGTCGATTCTTATGATGACAGAATTGATCCAGTTGGAGCCTGTGTTGGTATGAAAGGATCTCGTATTCATGGAATTGTTCGAGAATTAGGAAACGAAAATATTGACGTAATAAATTATACTACTAATGCTTCTCTGTTAATTACAAGAGCATTAAGTCCAGCAAAAGTTTCTTCTGTGAAAATTGACGAAGAAACAAAACATGCCGAAGTGTTTTTGAAGCTAGAAGAGGTTTCTAAAGCAATTGGTCGTGGTGGACAAAATATTAAATTAGCAGGTCAATTATCTGGATATGAATTAGATGTTATCAGAGAAGGAAGCACAACAGAAGATGATGATGTTGAATTAACAGAATTCTCAGACGAAATTGACGGTTGGATAATCGATGAATTTGCAAAAATTGGGCTGGATACTGCAAAGAGTATTTTAAAACAAGATGTTGCCGATTTAGCAAGAAGAACCGATTTAGAAGAAGAAACAATACAAGAAGTAATGCGCATATTGAAAGAGGAGTTTGAAGACTAATTTTTCACCCCAATAAAAAAAAGAATTTATAAAAGATTTTATGTCTGAAGAAAGAAATATTAGAATAAACAAAGTTTTAAGGGAATTAAATATTTCGTTAGAAAGAGCTGTCGATTATCTTAAGGATAAAGGAATTGCCATTGATGCAAACCCAAATGCTAAGATTTCCGACAAAGAGTTTGATATTCTACAAAATCAATTTGCCGGAGACAAAGGCAATAAGGAAGCGTCCAAAGGTGTTAGCGAAGAAATTAAAAAAGAGAAAGAAGCACTTCGTCTTGAAAGAGAAAAAGAAATAGAGGACAAAAGAAAACAAGAAGAAGAGCGTCAACGTCTTGAAGTAATCAAAGCTAAAGCTGTAGTTTCTGGGCCAAAACAAGTAGGTAAAATTGATTTAGAACCTAAACCGGTTCCTGCTAATAAACCTGAAAGTATAAAATCAGAAACAAAAATTGAAGATAAACCAGCTCCAATAAAAGCGAAGGAGGATCTGCCTAATGAGATTCCTCAAATTGCTAAAGAAAAAGTAAGTCCAAAACCAGTTGTTATTAAGACGAAAGTTGAAAACATAAAAGCTAATATTGTGGCTGAGGTTCCTCCTATTGAAGATGAGACACATACTACACAGTATCAAAATCTTTCTGGACCAACGTTGACAGGTCAAAAAATTGATTTATCTCAATTTAATAAGCCAAAAAAATCAACGCCACCTAAAATTAACAGTGCTAATAAAGCAGATCCAAACAAAAACAAAAGAAAAAGAATTCCACCAAAACCTGGCGAAGCTCGTCCAGGAAATACAGGAGGCAATCCGGCTGGAGGTCAAAATAAACCAGGAGCAGGAGGCAATAAATTTGTTGCTAACAAACCAGGAGGAGGTTTCCAAAAAGGAAATAGACCAGCAATTGTTCAAAAAGTTGAACCAACAGAAGAGGAAGTTAAAAACCAAATCAAAGAAACTCTTGAAAGATTGCAAGGTAAAGGCTCAAAATCAAAAGCTGCAAAGTACAGAAGAGATAAAAGAGACACACACCGTCAACGTTCTGATGATGAACAAAGAGCAATAGACGAAGGAAGCAAAACTATTAAAGTAACAGAATTTGTAACGGTAGGAGAAGTTGCTACAATGATGGATGTGCCTATCACTAAAGTAATAGGTACTTGTATGTCGTTAGGAATTATGGTTACAATGAATCAGCGTTTAGATGCTGAAACATTAACTATTGTTGCTGATGAGTTTGGTTTTGAAGTAGAATTTATTACCACTGATATTGAAGATGCAATCGAAGTAATTGAAGATAGAGAAGAAGATTTAGTGACAAGAGCGCCAATCGTAACCGTAATGGGTCACGTAGATCATGGTAAAACCTCGTTGTTAGATTATATTCGTAAAGAAAATGTTATTGCAGGAGAATCTGGAGGAATTACACAACACATTGGTGCTTACGCAGTGCAACTAGATAACGGTCAAAAAATTACGTTCCTTGATACACCTGGTCACGAGGCATTTACAGCCATGCGTTCTCGTGGAGCTCAAGTAACCGATATCGCAATTATTGTAATTGCTGCAGACGACGATATAATGCCTCAAACCAAAGAAGCTATTTCTCATGCTCAAGCTGCTGGTGTACCGATGATTTTCGCAATCAATAAAGTGGATAAACCTCATGCAAATCCTGAAAAGATTAAGGAGAAATTAGCAGCAATGAACTTGCTTGTTGAAGATTGGGGTGGAAAATATCAATCTCATGATATTTCTGCAAAAGCAGGTACAGGTGTTAAAGAACTTTTAGAAAAAGTATTGCTTGAAGCAGAATTATTAGACCTAAAAGCCAATCCAAATAAACCCGCAGTTGGAACAGTTGTAGAAGCTCAGTTAGATAAAGGAAGAGGTTATATCTCTACCATATTGGTTCAGTCAGGAACGCTAAGAGTTGGTGATTATATATTAGCAGGTAAAAATCATGGAAAAGTAAAAGCAATGCATGATGAAAGAGGAAACGTTGTTAAAATTGCCGGACCATCAACACCAATATCTATTTTAGGTTTAGATGGAGCATCTACAGCAGGAGATAAATTTAATGTTTTTCAAGACGAAAGAGAAGCCAAACAAATTGCTGCCAAACGAACACAATTAATGCGTGAGCAATCTGTTAGAACACAACGTCACATTACACTTGCAGAAATTGGTCGTCGTATAGCTCTTGGGCAGTTTAAAGAGTTAAACATTATTCTTAAGGGAGATGTTGATGGATCTGTTGAAGCGCTGTCTAATTCATTTGCAAAATTATCTACAGAAGAAATACAAATAAATATTATCCATAAAGGTGTTGGTGCAATTACTGAAACCGACGTAATGTTAGCTTCTGCATCTGATGCAATTATTATCGGATTTAATGTTCGTCCAGCAGGAAATGCAAGACAATTAGCCGATAAAGAAGAAATCGATATCAGAAACTATTCGATTATTTATGATGCAATTGATGATTTAAAAGATGCAATGGAAGGAATGTTGTCTCCAGAAATGAAAGAAGAAATTACTGGAACTGCCGAAATCCGTGAAACATTCAAAATTTCTAAGGTTGGAACAATTGCAGGATGTATGGTTACAGACGGTAAAATATTTAGAAACTCTAAAATTCGTATTATTCGTGAAGGTGTTGTAATATTTACAGGTGAACTTATTGCATTGAAACGTTTTAAAGACGATGTTAAAGAGGTTTCAAAAGGATATGATTGCGGTATGCAAATTAAAAACTACAACGAAATAGAGCAACTTGATGTTATAGAAGCATTTCAAGAAGTTGAGGTTAAAAAGAAACTTAAATAAATTTAATTATAAAATCATTGTTGACTGAAAAACTAACTATTTACTTTGCAAAGTCTTATAAATATTGAGCAATTTTAGATTCAACTTATTTATATTAAATGGTTTTTATCAATAACTATTTTTAAAGAACAATATGTTATAAAATAAAAAATCCCGAATATTCGGGATTTTTTTATTTACCGTTTAAGGTTTTATTAAAATTGCTGAAGGATATTTTTTCTTTAACAAATTTAAGTTACGTTCGGCTTCAATCCTTGTTTTAAAATTTCCTACCCAAACTTTATATAATGGAGTGCTAAATATAATCGTTGCGTCGTAGTTTTTGTTCTCTTTTTTAAATTGCATTAGAGTTTTCTTCGAGGCATCGCTCGTACCATTAAATATTTGTACTTTATATCTGTTATTTATTGTTATAGAGGAGTTTACTTTTCTTTTTTCGTTTAATAATTGTTCAAATTTTGGGTCTTGATTCACAATTATATTCTGTGCTCTAATAGTGTTAAAATTGAAAAATAAAAATATAAATAGTAAACAATTTAATGATGATTTTTCTTTTATATATTTCATAATGGTTTGATTTTAATGCAAATGTAGTTCAAAAATAATTTGCCGAAATATAAAAATTATTTAGAATTAATATAAATTGATAATTAAGATATATTTAAGGTTTTGAGAATAGTTCATAAATCGTATTTTTGCTCAAGTTTTAAAAAAAGTATTGGTAATTTTTATTAAAATAAGAAAAAACCATACCAAAATTTAGTCGATAATCATTTATAATATGAAAAAAGTGGGTAACCATAGTTCGATTTCTAGAATTTATTCAATTGGATTAGCTCTAATGCTAACTATTTCTTTGTCCTCATTTGCTCAAGAACCTGCCGCTTCGGCTGCAACAGCAATGCCAGCTGCTGCTCCTGCTGCAACTGCTCCTGCTGCAACTGCTGGAGGAGATGCTGTAAAAGGAAAAGAATTATTTAATGCAAATTGTGCTGCATGTCACAACTTAGACAAGAAAATGACAGGCCCGGCACTAAGAGGTGTTTCAGCTAAATACGATATGCCTTGGTTGTACAAGTGGATCAATAATAGTTCAGCATTAATCAAATCTGGTGATGCTAAAGCGGTAAAGATTTATGAAGAGTATAACAAGTCTGTAATGACTGCGTTTCCTCAATTGTCAACTGCAGATATTGATAATATCATTGCCTACACATCAGAACCTAAGCCAGAGCCAGTAGTAAGTGCTGCTCCTCCAGGAACAACAACTTCTGTTAACGAAGGTATTTCTAACGATGTTATTTTAGGTGCTCTAGCTTTAGTTATGATAATGTTAGTGGTAATGTTGTTTTTAGTAAACAATGTTTTAACTAAAATTGCCAAGGCTAATGGGATTGAAGCTGTAGATAAGCAACCAACAATGCCAATTTGGAAAGCATTCGCTAAAAATCAGTTTTTAGTATTGGTGACATCAATATTTTTATTATTGGCAAGTGGATATTTTGTTTATGGTTTCCTAATGCAAGTTGGTGTAGATCAAGATTATGCGCCTGTGCAGCCAATTCATTATTCTCACAGAATTCACGCAGGAAGTAATGGTATTGATTGTAAATACTGCCATTCATCTGCAAGAGTTAGTAAAAACGCAGGTATTCCTTCGCTAAATGTGTGTATGAATTGTCATAAAAATATTGCTGAAGTTTCTGATACTACTGCTACTGAAGAATACTCAAAAGCGTTCTACGATAAAGAAATTCAAAAACTATACAAAGCTGTAGGTTGGGATCAAAGTACTCAAAAATATACTGGTAAAACTGAGCCTGTAAAATGGGTGAGAATTCATAATTTACCAGATTTTGCCTACTTCAATCACTCACAACACGTTACTGTAGCAGGTATTGAATGTCAAAAATGTCATGGTGAAGTTCAAACCTACGAAATACAAAAACAATTTGCTCCATTAACTATGGGATGGTGTATTGATTGTCACCGTAAGACTGATGTTAAAATGGAAGGAAATGCTTACTACGATAAAATTCATAAAGAACTTTCTAAAAAATATGGTGTAGACAAATTGACTGCAGCACAAATGGGAGGTTTAGAATGTGGAAAGTGTCACTATTAATCAAATTATTAAGAAGCTAATATTTATATACGATGTCATCTAACAAAAAATACTGGAAAAGTGTTGAGGAACTAAACGAAAATAGTTCTATTGTTGAGACGCTAAGAAATAATGAGTTTGTAGAGCAAATCCCAACGGATGAATTCTTATCAAATGAATCATTATCATCTTCATCAACTACTCGTCGTGATTTCTTAAAGTACGTTGGTTTTACAACCGCAGCTGCTTCGTTAGCTGCATGTGAAGGACCAGTTCATAAATCAATCCCATACGTGGTTCAACCAGATACAATCATACCTGGTGTTGCTGATTTTTACGCAACAACTATGTTTGATGGTTTTGATTTTGCAAATCTTTTAGTAAAAACAAGAGAAGGTCGTCCAATTAAAATTGAGAATAATACAATTGAAGGAGCAAAATTCGCTGCCAATGCAAGAGTTCATGCTTCGGTATTATCATTATATGATAGTATGCGTCTTACTGCTCCAAAACTTGATGCTAAATCAGCTACCTGGAATGAAGTTGATACAAAAGTTAAAGCCACTTTAGCCGATGCAATGACATCTGGTAAACAAGTTGTTTTATTGACAAATACTATAGCGAGTCCTTCTACAGAAAAATTAATTTCAGATTTTATCTCAAAAAACCCTACTGCTAAACATGTAGTTTATGATGCTGTTTCTGAATCGGCTGCTTTAGATGCTTTCGAATCAGTTTATGGCGAAAGAGCTTTAGTAGATTATGATTTTTCGAAAGCAAATACAATTGTATCTATTGATGCCGATTTCTTAGGTGATTGGCAAGGTGGAGGTTTTGATAAAGGATATGCACAAGGAAGAATTCCTCAAGCAGGAAAAATGTCAAAACATTTTCAATTTGAATCAAACATGACATTGTCCGGAGCTGCTGCAGATAAAAGAGTTCCAATGACTAGTGCTAATCAAAAATTAGCCTTAGTAAAAATATATAATATTGTAACTTCAGCTTCTGTTTCAACAGGAAAAATTGAAAATGAAGCTGAAGTTGTTAAAGCTGCCAATCAATTAAAAGCTGCTGGAAGTAAAGGACTTTTGGTTTCTGGTATTCAAGATAAAAATGCTCAGTTATTAGTTATAGCTATTAATCAAGTTTTAAAAAGTGAAGCTTTATTAACTGCTGGTGCAAGATTAATAAGAAAAGGATCTAACGAAAAAGTTGCTCAATTAATTTCTGATATGAATGCTGGTTTAGTTCACACTCTTATCATGAGTGGTGTTAACCCAGTTTACACTTTAGCAAATAGCAAATCTTTTGTTAGTGGACTTAAAAAAGTAAAAACATCTGTTGCTTTTTCTCTTAAAGAAGATGAAACTGCAAAACTTACTACAATTGCAGCTGCAACACCTCATTATTTAGAATCTTGGAACGATTTGATGTTGACAAAAGGAATTTATTCTCTAGTTCAACCAACTATTCGCCCCTTATTTAATACAAAACAATTCCAAGAATCATTAATGTCTTGGAATGGAGTTGCTGGAAATTACTACGATTATATAAAAGCAAATTCTGCAAGTTTTATTTCAGGTTCATCTTGGAATAAAGTACTTCATGATGGTGTTTTTGTTTCAGGAGTGAGCACATTAGCTGGTGGTACTGCTGATTATAATGGAGCTGCTACTGCTTTAGCGCAAACAAAACCTGCACAGGGTTTTGAATTAGTGTTGTATACTAAAGTAGGATTAGGTGATGGTCAACAAGCAAACAACCCATGGTTACAAGAATTTCCAGATCCTATAACAAGAGTTTCTTGGGACAATTATGTTACTGTTTCTCAATTTGATGCTGATAAATTAAAACTAGAAAATAAAATTGTTGCTAACGGAGGTCTTAACGGAAGTTATGCTACGCTTACTGTTAATGGTGTTAAATTAGAAAATGTACCAGTAATTGTTCAACCAGGACAAGCCAGAGGAACATTAGGTTTAGCACTTGGATATGGTAAAAAAGCAGCACTGAAAGAAGAAATGCAAGTAGGTGTCAATGCCTACGCTTTATATAATAATTTTAACAATGTTCAATCTGCAACTATCACTAAAGCTGATGGTGAGCATGAGTTTGCTTGTGTTCAATCACAAAAAACTTTAATGGGTAGAGGCGATATTGTTAGAGAAACTACACTTGAAATTTTTAGAACAGCTAAAGATAGCAGAGAATGGAATCCAGTTCCTATGGTGTCTTTAGATCATAAAGAAGTAGAAGCAACAAAAGTTGATTTATGGGAATCCTTTGATCGTTCAACCGGTCACCATTTCAATTTATCAATTGACTTGAATGCTTGTACAGGATGTGGCGCATGCGT
>JAIFLT010000049.1 GCA_020048955.1 Flavobacterium sp. | reverse complement strand
GTTCCTTATTGGGAAGAAAATTTGTTTTCATTGGAGCAATGGAAGAATACTTTTATAAAATCATTTAACGAATCTAATGCTTCAGAAGGTATTAGTTTATATATTCATTTGCCTTTTTGCGAAAGCATGTGTACTTTTTGTGGCTGCAACAAACGCATCACCAAAAATCACGAAGTTGAAAATCCGTATATTTTAGCGGTTTTAAAAGAATGGAATTTGTATTGCGATTTATTACCCAATAAACCCATTATCAAAGAGATTCATCTTGGTGGAGGAACACCTACTTTTTTCTCACCAGAAAATTTAGAAACATTAATCAACGGAATTTTCACTCGTGCAATCAAGGCCAAAGACCACGAATTTAGTTTTGAAGGTCACCCAAATAACACCACTCGACGTCATTTGCAAACCCTTTATGATTTAGGATTTAGAAGAGTGAGTTTTGGTGTTCAAGATTATTCTAATAAAGTTCAAACGGCTATTCACAGAATTCAACCGTTTCATAATGTGGCAAAAGTTACTTTTTGGGCCAAGGAAATTGGTTATACTTCTATTGGTCACGATTTGATTTTTGGATTACCTTTTCAGACTTTAAATGAAGTAATTGATACGATAGATAAAACTAAATCACTTTCGCCTGATAGATTGGCTTTTTATAGTTATGCACATGTGCCATGGATAAAAGGTAACGGACAACGCGGTTTTAAAGGTGAAGATTTGCCTAAAGATGATGAAAAACGTCAACTTTATGAAGCTGGAAAAAATAGATTATCGCAGAATAATTATCATGAAATTGGGATGGATCATTTTGCTTTAGCAACCGACAGCATGTATGATTCTTTTCAAAAAGGAAATTTACATCGTAATTTTATGGGATACACATCATCCAAAACACAATTGATGATTGGACTTGGTGTTTCATCTATAAGCGATAGTTGGTATAGTTTTGCTCAAAATGAAAAAACTATTGAAGACTATTACAAAAAACTAGATAACAATGAGTTACCTATTTTTCGTGGTCATATTCTAACCAATGAAGATTTAATTATTAGAAAACACATTCTGAATTTGATGTGCCAATTTGAAACCTCTTGGAAAAACGATAGCGACTTTTTTCCTGAATTACCAGAAATTATCAATCAACTTCACGAAATAGAAACTGATGGTTTGGTAAAAATTTCAAGCCAATCCATTCAAGTTACCGAAAAAGGAAAACCCTTTGTGAGAAACATTTGTATGGCATTTGACTTGCGATTAAAACGAAATCTTCCGCAGACCGAATTGTTTTCAATGACGGTTTAATTATCACAATTATAATAAAATAGGGGAATTAAAAGTCAATTTTTAATTCCCCTATTTTTTGCAAATTAATTTATAAACTGCTCTAATAGTGGACAATTGTATTGTTGGTAAGTTTTAGTATTCTTATAAATAGTTAAGAAATTTTTGATTTCAATTCCTGCAACAAATGGCTTCGGATTTTCCTCATAAGGTTGTGCAAAGGCATAATGTTTGGTTAAATCACATTCAAAAATCATTAAACTTGCCATAGCTTTTATCTCTTTATTTTTAGTTAATTGCAAAGCTTTTTGATAATAAAAACGTGCCATTTCAAGATTATAAAAATTTCCGTTTTGAAATTTGGCTTCTTTATCTACTCTATTGCCACCAAAAACATAATCTGCATAGCCATATTCACCTGAAGACAAACCATAAGTTGTCATCATCCAAGCGTTTCCAACAGAAGACACATTGTAAAAAGCATGAGCTAATTTCAAATTACTTTCGGCAGTATTTTGTTTTTTCAACTTAATTAATGTCGCTACAAAATTGGCTTTGTCAAATTTATAATCATACTTTCTTTTCTTAGTTCCATAAACTAAAACCTTTGGAATGAATGGATTTTCATTCAAGTAGTATTTATATTCATAATTTTTTTCATAGAACTCTTTCGGAATTTCAGCAAAGGTTTTATGAGCTAATTCTAGATTGTTATTTCTAAAAGCAAGCGTTCCTTTTACATCTTTGTAAGCATTTATATCTTGATAAGTCGTGCCCGAACAAATATACTTTTCAAAAGGTGTTTTATCTTCTTTTTGAATCAATGCTATCAGGTTATCAATATCTTTTTCTTTTGCAAAACGCTCGAAATAACCTATGTAATAATAGTAGTACTGGTCTTCATAGTAGCTATAATATCCATCAAAATTATCTGAATATGTCTTCTTGTTTTCTGATTTTAAAAACAATAAACCAGCAGTTGCAACATCTTTTTTATCTAAATATTGTTTACTAGCAATGCGATATAAAGAATACATACTTTTAAAAAGTGTGACATCATTTTCAACAATATCTTCTATAGCATTAAAACTTTCAAAAAGAATTTGTTTTGTTTTATCATCCGAAATATTTCCTTGTTTTAAGGCAATTAAAGCCAATTGAATGTGCTTTTGAAGTAGAATACTTGCATTTGCATTAGAAGAAATTTTATCAGAATATTGTTTGCCCAAATCAATTTCGTCGTTTATAAAGCACAATTGTGCAATGGCTGTGTTGCAAAAATCTTTTTGTTCACCAACGGCTTGCGATTGAATCTCAATTAGATATGCTTTCAACTCATTCAAATAAGCATAATCTTTAATTTCGTTTACTTTTTTGGCTTTTTCATAATCGGTAAACCAATCTTGAGTTTCAAAAACCACTGATGGTGAATTTTCGGTATATTTTGGAGTAAAAATCCAATCTTCTAATTTGTTGATTTCTCTTCCAACAAGAAAACTAAAATATTCACTTTGAGGAATTAATTGTTGAATTTCTTTCAACTCTTTTAAAGCTGGTGATGGATTTCTCATACATTTTAATGCCAAAATAATTCCTTTTTCAAAATCATTTTTAGCATGTTTTAATGTTTCATCAATAATTTTATCATCAAAATTTAGCATTACTGCAAATGCTTTTTCATCACATAAAACAAAGACTTTACTCAAATAATAATTACGTAACGATTTGTCTTCTATAGACATAGCAAAATAATGCATTGCCCAAGGATTTAAAATAGAATTGTCTTTAGAAGTGAAATATTTTTGATACAATTCATCAATCTCTTTAGAAGTTCCGTTGTTATAGAAATCATATCGCAACAATAAAAACGCATATCTTTTAATTAGAAAAGCATCTTTACTAGATTGTAATTTATTTTTGAAATTAGAAATTACTGCTTTTGATTTAGGAGTTTCATCATAATAATTGGTTTGTATATCGTTCCAAGATTCCCATTTATTTCCTCCTAAATTGTTGTATTCAATCTTTTTGGCTAATGAAATATATTCTAAAAACAACTTGTTTTTTGGTAAAAGTATAGCTTTAATAAAGGAATTATCTTTGAATACCTTTTGCAAAACTTTAGATTTAGAAGCATTTTCAAACTTTTCAGATTCAGTATTATAAAGAATTTCGTAGATGTCATCAATAGAAATTTGGTTGCCAAGTTTGGCTTGCCATTCTTTACAATTTCTAATTTGATCGGGATTTTTTCCTTCTTTTACCGACATATAATAATCGGCAGAATAGCAAAATGGTCGTAATTTTACATTATTAATTCGTTCAGCACGAAACAATGCTAAACGAGTTGTTTCGGGAGTTTCGCTCCATCCACAAGCAAAAATTTGGATACTAAATAACAGAAAAAAAGCATTAAAAACTTTCATAATACTTAGATATATTTTGAACTCCATAATCGTTTATGTATTTTTTATCGAATGAAAAGAAGGTAACTTTGGTAGTGTTTGAAATTTTTACTTTCTCTGTAATTATATCAATCATATCCTCAATTTCTTCATCAGAAATTTTTTCAATTTTTATCTCGTCACCATTTCTTGCATAAAACTTACCTATTTGAATGTCATCTTGCAAAGTGTATTTATTATCATCCGTTTTTTTGAAAATTGTTGGTTTTTTTTCAAATTCTTGATAATCGGAAATGACACCTTTAAATTCGCCACCACGAAATAAAACCGACCAACTAAATAATGGCAAAGCAATATCTAATTCTAATGGATATTTATCATGCGTAACATAATCAGCTAATTCATCACTTGTACCTATGGAATTTTTGGTTTTATATTCGGTTGGATTTGTCATGTTATAACACATTAAAAGTCCTTTATCTACCGGAGGAATTCCTGCTTTTTCATAATATTTATATTGCCAAAGTCGAATGGTTGAAGCAATTTTATAATTAGAAAGTTTTGATTTCAATTTTTCTAGCAAATAAAAATAATTCTCTTTAGTTGATTCAGTCCAATCGCAATCAAAAAGAAGTTCTTGAATATTTTTTTCAAAATTTGTTTTTTCAGCTTTAATTATGGAATCTGTGCTTAATCTAGATTGAAAAGCATTTCCTTTTTGCCTTAAATAATCTGCATCTGCAATTTTGTATGCTAAAGCACTCGCTTTTTCAGTTTGATATTTACCAATTATTTTATTGATACGAGCTGCTATTCGTTCAGACAAAATATCCAATTGAGGTTTTGACGAATTTAAAAGTACATCATTAGTAATAAAAATACTTGGTGTAATATTTAAACCATCAGTAATTCGAATATTATAAACGGTTGCTACAGGTTGGGCTTCTTCTGCATACGGATTCCAATCGACATCAAAAAAACGCACATATAGGTGTTTTAGTTTCATTTGTTTGGCAAGAGAATCTTCTTCTTGACCAAAATAACTATCGGTTTTCCAATAGCAAAAAGACTTAATGACATCATGCTTCTTTTTACTTTCACAAGATAAAAATAACAACGCAACTAGTGGAAAAAGGAGTTTTTTATACATTGAAAAATTGGTATTAAATCGATAACGAAATTAGTATAAAACTAGTATATTTTATTAATTAAAAAGTTAGTAATTATGAAAATTATTTTAGCTTTGATTTTAAGTAGATTCTTTTAAAATGTTTTAACAATATTTCAAAATCAAAAAGCACGCCTCACAGCGCGCTTTTCTTTAAACTCAAAATAAAAATTATTATCTATTAAGGTATGAATACATCTCATCTTTTAGATGTAGTAATTTTGCTTTCAACTCGTGAGCATATTCATCTATAACAATTTCTTGACCAGTATTGATATTGTGAATTCTATGATCTAATTCGTGATATTCATCGAATATTTTTCTGAAATGAGTATCCTCCACTTTTAATTGGTGAATTTTCTCTTTAAATTCGGGAAACTCGTTTATTAAATTATGTTTTTCCATTATGATTCGTTTTTAGTTTACTAATTATGACAATTTGCATTTGCTTGCACAAACAAATTCATATTACTTGGAGATAGGTAGGCAATATCTAATCCTAATCCTCTTAAAATAAAGAGTGTACCGATAATAACTGTAACTACAGGAATTATCTTTTGCATTTTACTTCGCAAAGGAATTGATAAGAAATTAGAGATATACACTACTGCACTCATCATTGGTATGGTTCCCAATCCATAAAGCAACATATAGGTTACGCCTAAAGTTATGTTTTGCATGGCTATGGCTCCAAAGAGAGCAGCATAAACCAATCCGCATGGGAGAAAGCCGTTTAATAAGCCAATGGTAAAAAGAGCGTCGGGAGATTTTCTTTTAAATTGGTTTCCTAAACTTGTTTTTACATTTGATAGTAACTTATAAACTGGTTTAGAAAAATTATAATTCATGAACACACGTTCAGGAATTAAGACAATTACTATCATTAAAATTCCAACAATTATTGATAAATGTTGTTGGATTCCAGCCATATAAAACCCTTTACCCAAAATTCCAAAAATAAGTCCTAATGAGGCATAGGCAGATAATCTACCTATATGATACAGCATTATTTGAATTACTTTTTTTGCTGGATTGCTTCTATCTACAGGCAACATCATAGCGATTGGGCCACACATACCTATACAGTGCAAACTACTAATCAATCCGAATATGAGAGCTGAGTAAAGCATAATGCTTGTTAAAATAAAATAGTTTCTTTGCTTAAGAATTCTTTACCTTCATAAGTCCAATCGATAGAAATGTCCCAACGACCGCCAACCAAATTACTTTTAGGTATGAGCAAATGTGGACTAGATAGTGAGATAGGAACCTCAAAATCTAATTTTTTGTTTGACGGTCTATATAAGGACACTTTTCCATTTATTTTTGAGATATCAAATCCATCTGGAAATGCTATCATTATTCCGTTTTCAGAAGCTGTAATTTTTACAGTTTCAGACATATCGTGAGCATTTTGCTCTTTTTCCATTTGTTTTTCAAATGTTTGTTCTTTCAAATAGTATTTTTCAACCACCAATTCATTGTCATATTTACTATCAGATTGCACTTTGAAAACAAAGAATAAGATAAAACTCATAAAAAGTGCAAATGCAATGACTATTCTTGTTCCCCAATTGATTTTCATATTTTTTTTTTGTATAATTATAATCTTATCTTTAATTAAAATTTACTGGACCTGTAAAATTGGTTGTTGTTGTTTCAATCAGTTTATTGTTATCGTAAACTTCAATCTTAACATCTATTTTTTCTCCATTCAAATCTTTCTCTGGTACTTTAATAAACATTGAACCTTCTGCAATTCCTTGTTTTGGTACTTTTATAAATGGGCTTCCTACTAATTTTATTGCGCCTTTAGGCTCAATTAATTTGAAGGTTACATTAGTAAATTCACCTTCGGTTTTATTTACAATCTTATAATTATAAATGTTTGTGATATTACTACCTTCATGCTGAAATAATTGACCTGGCATGTGCAAAATTGTAGCTTCAACATCATTTCTTAAGAAAAGCATACCTATAAAAACTCCAATTAATATTGCTAAAACTGCACTATAACCTTTCATTCTTGTAGTAAGTTTGAACTTCTCTTTCTTTACGATTTCATCCTCGCTGGCATATCTTATGAGTCCTTTTGGTAAACCAACTTTTTCCATAATGGTATCACACTCATCGATACAGGCAGTACAATTGATACATTCTAATTGAGTACCATTTCTAATATCAATTCCTGTTGGACAAACGTGTACACAAACTTTACAATCAATACAATCGCCTTTACCCAAAGCGGTTCTATCTTCATTTTTATTGAATTTAGCTCTTCCTGTTTCGCCTTCACCTCTCACATGGTCATAAGCAACATTTATAGACTTATTGTCAAGAAGAACGCCTTGCATTCTGCCATAAGGACAAGCAATAATACAAACCTGTTCTCTAAACCATGCATAAATAAAATAGAAAACTCCAGTGAAAATAAGTAATGATATTAAGGTACTAACATTTTTAGTTGGTCCATCTAAAATGAATGATATTAATTTGTCACTACCTATTAAATAGGCCAAAAAAACATTAGCAATGATGAACGAAATTATAAAAAAGATAATCCATTTAGTTACCCGCTTTCTTATCTTTTCTCCATCCCAATCTTGTTTTGCCAATCGCATTTGTTGCGCTCTATCGCCATCTATCCAAAACTCAATTCTACGGAAAACCATTTCCATAAAAATTGTTTGAGGGCAAAACCAACCGCAAAAAATTCTACCAAATGCCACAGTAAATAGTGCTAAGCCAACTACTCCTATTATCATTGAAATTACAAAAAGATGAAAATCTTGAGGCCAAAAAGGAAAACTAAAGATGTTAAATCTTCTTTCAAGCACATTGAACATCATAAACTGATTTCCATTAATCTTGACAAAAGGAGCTGATAATAAAAATACTAGTAAAAGATAACTTACTATTTTACGCTTATCATAAAAAGGTCCAGATGGTTTTTTAGGATGAATAAAAGCTCTTTTTCCAGTTTCATCGATAGTTGCAATAGTATCTCTAAAACTATCATCAGGTAAATTGGTTGCCATTTTTTTTATTTTTTACGAATTTAAAGCTCGTATAATTTTGAAAGGTTTTAAGCTAAACTTAAAACCCTTCATTTAATACATTATTTTGTTGAGGCAACATTAGTTGTATCTGTTGCTGCTGGTGCTGGTGCATCGGTTTTTGGAGCGGCTTCTTCAACCCATTTTTCTCCTTCTGCTGGTTTTGCCCCTGCTGGTTTAGTTCCTTGCAAGCTAATAACATAGCTTGCTACTTTTTGAACTTCTTTTGTTCCAAGTGCTTTTGCCCAACCCACCATTGTTACATTATTTTTACTACCTTCTGCAATCAGCTTAAATACATTTTTAATACCGCCACCATTAATCCAGAATTCGTCAGTAAGGTTTGGACCTACAACTCCTCCTCCATCTGGTTTATGGCATGCAGCACAAGCATTGATAAAAATTTCTTTTCCTTTTGCTAAGCTTTCTGCATCTGTTAATAAGGTAACTTTATCTACCGTAACTTCTTCAACAGGATTTGCGGCTTTATTTTTTTCAATCTCAATATTGGCTACTGCTACTTTTTGATTAAATTCTTCTGCTTGTGTATAATCATTAACAACATGGAATCTAACTATGTATACTAGACCAAAAATTATGGTTGCATAAAATAAATTTACCCACCATGGTGGCAGCACATTATCTAGTTCGCGAATTCCATCGTAATCATGATCTAACATTACGTCTGCTTCTTGCTCTATATCTTTAGAACGAGTAAGTTTGTTGATGATTCCTTGATAAAATTTACTTTCAGTGAAAGGAATGGATTGTGCTTCTTCTAGTTGTTTTTTCTGCTCATCTGTTAACAAATGATAAGTCACTTTATCTACTGCACTAACCACAATTTCTATGGCTACTAACAAGAACAGGAACACCGCAAGAAATAAAGATAACATTGGATACTTAATAAAAGCTGGTTGGTCTCCTGAGTCTATAAAATATTCCATTGAAGCCATAACGATGGCAAAAATCACTGGAACTCTTACATATGATGGAAATAATTTTTTCATTTTTTTACTTTTTAAATGTGTAATTAAATTAGTCGTTTAATGGAAGATCACTAATTTCTTTTATAGTTTCCTTGCTGTACGTCATAGCCCAAACTGTGAACAATACAAAAGCTGTAAAGAATATAGTTAGTGATATTATTGGGTATATTGCTACACCATCAATAGTTTCTAAATTGTGTTTTACAAATTTCAACATAACTATTATTTTTTATCTTTAACGTAAGTATCGGTACCCAATCTTTGTAAGTAAGCTATAAGTGCTACAATCTCTCTATTTTTTAATGGAACAGCAGTTTCATTTCCAAAAGATTTTTTAATTTCATTGTTAGCAAGTAAGGTTGTTTCAATCTCAGTAGATTGTTTGTCTATACTCTTCATAGCATCAGCAATTTCTTGATCTGTATAAGGCACACCTAAGGTGACCATTGCTTTCATTTTACCTTGAATAAGGGAATTATCAAGTTCGTTATGAATTAACCATTGGTATCTTGGCATTATAGAACCAGAGGAAATACTTTGTGGGTCATACAAGTGATTGAATTGCCACACATTATCTCTACCTCCAACAAATGGGTTGTTACGTTTTACACCTTCTCTTGCTAAATCTGGACCGGTACGTTTAGAACCCCATAAGAAGGGATGGTCATAAACAAATTCTCCTGACTTAGAATAATCGCCATAACGTTCAACTTCTGAACGGAAAGGTCTGATTAACTGAGAGTGACAACTAACGCACCCTTCTCTGATGTATAAATCTCTTCCTTGCAATTCAAGTGGTGTATAAGGTTTTACTGCTGCAATTGTAGGTATGTTTGATTTTACTAAAATGGTAGGTAAAATTTGAACCGCACCACCAATTAAAATAGCAACAGTTGTATAAAGCATAAATTGAACAGGTTTTCTTTCTAACCAAGCATGCCATTTTTCACCTTTTAATCGGTTAGGACTAATAGCTGAAAGTGCTACTGCTTCAGCAGCATCATCTTCAACAGCAGCACCTTGTTTTACTGTTTTAATAATATTGTAAACTAATACAATTACCCCTGTAAGATATAAAGTTCCACCAATGGCTCTCATCCAATACATTGGCATAATTTGAGTAACAGTTTCTAAGAAGTTACCATACTCTAATTTAGCACCTTGTGCATCAAATTGTTTCCACATAGATGCTTGAGTAAATCCGGCAACATACATAGGTAGTGCGTATAAAATAATACCTAAAGTACCAATCCAGAAATGGAAATTGGCTAATTTTTCAGAATATAATTTTGTTTTAGTAATACGAGGTATCAACCAATAAATCATACCAAAAGATAAGAATCCGTTCCAAGCCAAAGCCCCTACGTGAACGTGAGCAATAATCCAATCGGTAAAGTGTGCAATAGCATTTACATTTTTAAGAGACAGCATAGGTCCTTCAAAAGTTGCCATACCATAACCTGTAATAGCTACTACATAAAATTTTAATACTGCATCTGTTCGAACTTTATCCCAAACACCTCTTAAAGTTAATAATCCATTAATCATTCCACCCCAAGAAGGAGCAATTAACATCACTGAGAAAACCACTCCAAGATTTTGAGCCCAATCGGGTAATGCTGAATAAAGTAAATGGTGAGGTCCAGCCCAAATATAAATAAAGATTAATGACCAAAAGTGAATGATAGATAATCTATAGGAATATACAGGACGATTTGCTGCTTTAGGAACAAAATAGTACATCATTCCTAAGAAAGGTGTCGTTAAGAAAAAAGCCACGGCATTGTGTCCATACCACCATTGTACTAAGGCATCTTGAACACCAGCATAAACAGAGTAAGATTTTAATCCTGAAACAGGTAATTCTAAACTATTAAAGATATGAAGAACCGCAACCGTAACAAACGTAGCAATGTAAAACCATATCGCTACATAAATATGTCTTTCTCTTCTTTTAATAATAGTTCCAATCATGTTGATACCAAAAACCACCCAAATTAATGCAATGGCAATATCAATTGGCCATTCCAATTCGGCATATTCTTTTGAAGTAGTGTAGCCCAATGGTAAAGTGATTGCAGCCGAAACAATGATTAATTGCCAACCCCAAAAGTGAAGTTTACTTAAAAAATCACTAAACATTCTAGCTTTTAATAATCGCTGCATTGAGTAATAAACTCCTGCAAACATAGCGTTACCCACAAAAGCAAAGATTACTGCATTGGTGTGTAATGGTCTAAGTCTTCCAAAACTTAAAAAAGAAATTCCACTGGTTACGTTTGGAAATAAAAACATAAATGCTAATATTAATCCAACCAACATACCAACCACACCGAAAACGATGCTGGCATAAATGAAGTTTCTTACAATTTTGTTGTCGTAATAAAATTGTTGTTTGTCCATAATTATAATTGTTTTTCTTCTGTTATTTGTATTTGATTTTTGTTAGTTTCTTTGAGAAGTTCATCGTCAAAAAGCATTCTGACTGATGGTGTATAATCATCGTCGTACTGACCACTTTTTACTGCTCTTAGGAATGCATATAAAAAGAAAATAGCTACGATTATACTAATTGTGATTAACATGTAAATGACACTCATACCTTAAATTTGTGTTAACAAAATTACTTTACCCTTTATTTATAAAATATGATATTTATCATACTTGAATTTTGAATTAAAAAAACATTGTTTTTCTGCACATAAAGTTACTTAAAATTATCTTTTAGAGGCATATATATTGGTCATTATTGTGACAAAACTCACTATAGTGATGGTACTCAACGGCATAATAATAGCGGCAACAATTGGAGCTAAATTGCCTGAAACGGCATAACTTAATCCTACAGCATTATACAGTAAAGAAAGACCGAAACTCATATAAATAGTTTTCATTGCATTTTTAGAATACTTCATAAAAAAAGCTATTTTATTAAATTGTGATGCGTCTAAAATTCCGTCACAGGCAGGAGAAAAAACATTTACATTTTCTGAAATAGAAATTCCAACATTACTTTGTGCTAAAGCTCCAGCATCATTCAATCCATCACCAATCATCATTACGTTTTTACCTTCTTTTTGCAAACTTTCTATGTAGTGTAATTTTTGTTCGGGCTTTTGATTGAAAACTAAAGAGGTATTAGAAGGTAACATTTTTTCCAAAATTTTACGCTCACCATCATTATCGCCAGATAAAACTATTAGATTGTATTTTTTAGATAATTTTTCAAACAACAACTCTAAACCTTCTCTATATTGATTGTTAAAGACATAACTTCCTTTATAAACTCCATTAAACTCCACATGTACTTTGGTTTTTTTATGGGTGTTTTCTGTCATGGTTTTTAAGAACTGTGAAGAACCCAGTTTTACATTAATTCCATCAATTTCAGCAAAAATTCCTTTTCCGATGATTTCTTCAAAACTTGTAGTATCTAACTTTTCTTGATTTGGAATAAAATCATACAATCTTCTACTCAATGGATGATTAGAACCTCGTAAAACGTTTTTTAACAATCTCAATTCTGACGCATTCAATTCAGAACCTTCGTAGGTAATTGCCGTTTTTTCATTGGTTGTAATGGTTCCGGTTTTGTCAAAAACTATACTATCTACTTTGGCTAACTGTTCTACAACTAATGCGTTTTTTAGATAAAATTTTCTACTTCCCAAAATTCGCAAAACATTTCCCATAGTAAAAGGTGCGGTTAATGCTAAAGCACACGGGCATGCTACTATTAAAATAGCAGTAAAGACATTGAAAGCTGTGGTAACATCAATAAAAATCCAATATAAAAAAGACACCATTGACAATCCTAACAAAGCAGGTGTGAAATAGCGACTAATTTTATCGGTTATGGTTTTATGTTGTTGCTCGACTCTTTTCTGAAAAACATCATTGCTCCACAATTGGGTTAAATAACTATTGGATACCGAAAAAAGCACTTCCATTTCGATGACTTTGCCCAATTGTTTTCCTCCTGCAAAAACTTTATCGCCTGATTTTTTTTCAATAGCAACTGCTTCGCCTGTCACAAAACTATAATCGATGGACGCTTTTGGTGAAATTAAAATTCCGTCAACCGGAAGTAATTCTTGGTTTCTGATTATTAATCTATCACCTTTTTCAATATCATAAACTTGAACCGATTCTTCGCTACCATTAGATGCAACTCTAGTAACTGCAATTGGAAAATAGGACTTATAATCGCGTTCAAAAGAAAGAAAATCGTAGGTTTTTATTTGAAAAAGCTTTCCGAGTAACATAAAGAAAATTAAACCACACATGCTATCGAAGAAACCTTGTCCGTAATCAAAGACAATGTCAACAGTACTTCTAACAAACATAACCACAATTCCTAAAGCAATAGGAATGTCAATATTTAAAAGCCCTGATTTTATGCTTTTCCAAGCAGAAACATAATATCCGCTGGCAGAATATATAAAGGTAGGAAGTGAAAGTGCAAAAATCAACCATCTAAAAAATCCACGGTATTGGTTAATCCAAAATTCTTCTACTTCAAAATATTCGGGAAAGGAAAGAAGCATTATATTTCCGAAACAGAAAAACGCTACTCCTATTTTGTAGATTAAGGTTCTATCTACTTTCTTTTTTCCTTCATCAAAATTTTCTAAAGAAATATAGGGCTCGTATCCAATAGAACTCAACATTTCTACAATTTGCTTTAGTGAAGTTTTATCTGAATCATAATTAATTCTAACTTTCTTTTCACCAAAATTAACTTGAGAAGTGCTTATTCCTGATTGAAGCTTTTGTAGATTTTCCAAAATCCAAATACACGAACTACAGTGTATATGAGGAATGTAGAGTGAAACAATAGCAATTGCATCCTCTTGAAATTCGAGAAGTTTAGTAACAATTTGTTCATTATCTAAAAAATCATATTTACCTTTAATATCCAGCGGTGTCGCACCAGGAGATGCTTGAAAATCATAATAACAAGACATATCATTCTGACTAAAAATCTCATAAACAGTCTTACAACCATTACAACAGAAACTTTTTTTATCAAATAGAACTTTGTCTTTTTCTATAATTTCATTACCACAATGGAAACAATTTTTTGTATCCATAAATTTGCTCATTTTACCTGTAACAAAAGTCACACATAAAAGAGAATTAAAATATGATATTTGTCATACAAATTTGTAATTTTGTAAATCAAATAAAATATCCCAATGAGTAAATGTGAACAATGTATCGTTAGACAATTTAGCTCCCTTAAGGCATTAAACAAAGACGAACTTCTTAAAATGGCAGAATGCAAAACTTCTCATACCATTAAAAAAGGAGAACAAATTTTTGAAGAAGGAGATACTACTAATGGAATTTTCTGTGTAAAAGATGGTGTTTGTAAGCTTACAAAATTGAGTGCCAATGGTAAAGATCAAATTGTAAAATTGGTAAAACCTGGCGAACTATTGGGTCAGCGTTCACTAATAAGTGAAGAACCAACAAATCTGAGTGCAGTTGCTCTTGAAGATATGGAAGTTTGTTTTATTCCAAAAAAGGAGATTATGGAATTCTTTAATGAAAACAATCAATTTTCTTTGAATGTAATGAAAACCATTTGTGGAGACTTGAAAGAAGCTGATGATCACATGGTTTCTTTAGCACAAAAAAGTGTAAAAGAACGTTTGGCAGAAACTTTATTAAGTTTAGAAGACAGCTTTGGTAAAAATGATGATGGTACACTACACCTACAATTATCAAGAGAGGAACTTGCCGGAATGATTGGAACGGCAACAGAAAGTTGTATTAGATTACTTTCTGAATTCAATAAAACTGGATTGATTGAATTGATTGGTAAAAAAATTGCAATTATTGACAGAAATAAGTTAAAAAGAATGTCTGAATAACGTTTATTTTTCAAAACTGTATTCTTTTTCTACTAAAGCAATTCTTACTATATAATTTTCATACCATTTTGAAACACCTAATTTTTGGGCATCAAGATGGTCTAAATTTTGTTTCCAATTCTTGATAGCTTCAAGCGATTTCCAATAAGAAACTGTAATACCAATCTCGTTTCTAGCAGATTCAATTCCTAGAAAACCCTCTTGTAATTGAGCTAATTCGACCAATTTAGTTGCTATTTCAGAATAATTTTCGTCAATTTCTGTTCTTTTTGAAGTAAAAATCACAGCATAATAAGGTACCTCCATTTATTCCTTTTTATTTAAAAATAAATAATATACTGGAATTCCTAATCCAACGATAAAAAGACCTAATCCTGTGCTTTTCCAATCGTGTATTAGTAATGAAATACAAATCAAAGCTGTTACAACAATATACAAAATTGGAATTACTGGATAACCGAATGCTTTGTAGGGACGTTCAGCATTAGGTTCTTTTTTTCTTAAAATAAAAATTCCGTAAATTGTTAATATATAAAATAACAAAGAGGCAAAGGTGGCATACGTAAGTAAATCGCCATATCTTCCTGATATGCATAAGACACAAGCCCATAAACATTGCAGCCAAAGTGCTCGTGCTGGTACATCTTTATCGTTTAAATCACTTGCTGCTTTAAAAAACAAGTTGTCTTTTGCCATAGCATAGAACAATCTTCCACCAGACAAAATTAACCCTGAATTACAACCAAAAGTTGAAATCATGATTAATCCAGCCATTACAAAAACACCTATATTTCCCATGATAATGCTTGCGGCAGCCGTTCCTACTCTATCTTGACTGGCAAACATGATTCCGTTTTCGGTAATTGTTAGAGCATCTGGAGTTCCATTTAAGGGTAATAACGCTAAATAAGAAATATTTGCTAAAATATAAATTACGGTAACGATTAGTGTTCCTAAAAATAAACTTCTTGGGATGTTCTTTTTGGGCTCTTTAATTTCACCTGCAATAAAAGTAACATTGTTCCAGGCGTCACTTGAAAAAAGTGAGTTTATAATTGTGGCACCCATTGCACCTAGTAAACCAATACCAACTAATTTTGTTACCGTTATACTTCCATCTGGATTTACTACAGTTTTTGAAGCGTCCCACATATTTGCAAAATTGTTGGATAAAACATCCGTTTTTAAGCCAACATACAATCCTAAAATAATTAATGCAAAAAGCGCAATTAATTTGGTTGAAGTAAAAAATAATTGAATTGATTTACCTGTTTTAACTCCTCTTGTATTGATGTAAGTTAGTAATACTATACTAGCCATGGCTAAAATTTGCTTATTAGTAAAGACAAAACTATCGCCAATTTTTATGAGTTCAGTATCTAAAACAGGGAAAAATACTGCCGAATACTTGGCAAAAGCAACTGCAACAGCAGCAATTACGCCAGTTTGAATTACGGTAAAAACAGTCCAACCATATAGAAATGAAGCTAATTTTCCATAAGCGCGTTGGATATACACAAATTGTCCGCCAGCATTGGGCATCATTCCAGCAAGTTCGCCATAACTCAATGCAGCACTCATTGTTAGTAAACCAGTGACCAACCAAATTACCAAAATCCATGCAGCCGAACCTACATCTTTAGCCATTTGTGTTGTTACAATAAATATTCCAGATCCTATCATAGAACCCGCAACAATACTCGTGGCATCAATTAGTCCTAAGGAACGTTTTAATTCGTGTTTTGCTTCTGACATTGGTTTTTTTATTGGTTTTTGATTTCAAATATAAGTATTTTTAAATTATCAAAATAATAATAAAGTTTATCGTGTTTACAACTTCTTAGCTTCGTTCCAAAAAACGTCCATTTCAGCCAAAGTCATATCCATTAATGGTTTTCCGAGTTCTCCAGCTTTGCTTTCAAGATATTGAAAACGTTTGATGAATTTTTTATTGGTACGCTCCAAAGCATCTTCGGGATTTACTTTTAGAAATCGAGCATAATTTATCATGGAAAACAGAACATCGCCAAATTCGGCTTCAATTTTATCTTGATTTCCAGATGCTACCTCAACTTGAAGTTCTTGCAATTCTTCTTGTACTTTATCCCATACTTGATGTGGTTCTTCCCAATCAAATCCAACTCCTTTCACTTTATCCTGAATTCTTGAAGCTTTAACTAATGCTGGTAAACCTTTGGGAACACCTTCTAAAACCGATTTTTTTCCTTCTTTAAGTTTGAGTTTTTCCCAATTTTGTTTTACCTCTTCTTCATTGGCTACTTCAACATCACCATAAATATGTGGATGACGATGAATTAACTTATCACAAATTTCGTTACAAACATCAGCTATATCAAAACCTGTAGAGAGTGCTGTAGAACTATCATTCGTTTCACTACCTATTTTGGCATAAAAAACTATATGCAATAACAAATCGCCCAACTCTTTTTTAACTTCTTGCAAATCATTATTTAGAATAGCATCACCCAATTCATAGGTTTCTTCAATAGTTAAATGACGCAGACTTTCTATGGTTTGCTTTTTATCCCAAGGACATTTGGCACGTAAGTCGTCCATAATATCTAATAATCTATTGAAAGCGTCTAGTTGTTGTTGGCGTGAGTTCATGAGCACTATTTTATTTAGGGTCTGCTGAAAAAACTCAAGCAGCACTTATTTATTTATTAATTGTATTTTCCTTCCAAAAGTAATTAAAAAACTCCGAAACTTGCTTTAAAACAAGTTTCGGTTGTTTTACTACTTAACAGAACAGTGCTACCTCTGTCAAATGGACGAGCTTTAGCACTAATATTATGCTTGCTACCCATGATTGACTTATGTTACAGTCTTGCTTTTATTCGGTCTAGACCACAAGCCGTTGTTGCTTGATAAAAAACATATCAAGGTTTACTAGAATATCCTGATGACAAACCAAAAACTTTGAGTTTTGGAAAAGAGGGTATTAGAAAAGAATTACTAACGAAAAACAAAAAAATTATAAATCAAATAGGTGACATTAATCGATCTGCAATAGTAATAATAAAACCAAGTAAAAAATCTACTTTTGGTAATTTGGTTGCTATTTTAGATGAAATGGCTATTACAAATATTGAGACTTATGCAATTATAAATGATTTTAGTCCAGAAGAAGTTAAATTATTGGCTTTGAATTAAACCAAATTTCCTATTAAAACATAGCCCTAGCCCTGATGGAAGCGGCATCCTTTTTATTTTTTCTTTAAAAATAAAAAGATATAGCGAACAGCAGGAAATAGCTTTAAATAAAACTAAAAAAAGCCCTACATTTCTGCAGAGCTTTTAAAGTATTTTAGAAAATCAGAGCATTATTTTCCTCCTTTTTCCATTTTAGCTTTTAATTCAGCTAAGATATCATTGTTATCTCCTAAAGTTGAAGCTTGATTATTATTGTTAGCAGCAGCAACAGATTCTGTAGCAGCTTTAACATTTTTCTCTTCTTCTTCTCTAAAGATAGCAGTGTGAGAAGCAACAACTCTTTTGAATTCTTTGTTGAACTCAATTACTTTGAATTCGGCTTCGTCACCTTTTTTCAATTTTTTACCATCTTCTTTTTCTAAGTGACGTGTTGGAATAAACGCAACAACATCATCTCCGAAATCTACAGTAGCTCCTTTGTCAACAATTTCAGCAATTGTTCCTGTGTGGATAGTTCCAACAGCAAATGCATCTTCATGTTTGTCCCAAGGATTTGCCGTAGTTTGTTTGTGACCTAATGATAATTTACGTCCGTCAACATCTAATTCTAAAACTACTACATCAAGTTTATCACCTACGTTAACAAATTCTGATGGATGTTTGATTTTCTTAGTCCAAGATAAGTCAGAGATGTAAACTAATCCGTCAATTCCTTCTTCAAGTTCAACGAAAATACCAAAGTTTGTAAAGTTTCTAACTATACCTGAATGTTTAGAACCTACTGGGTATTTAGCTGTGATATCAGTCCATGGATCTTGCGTCATTTGTTTGATACCTAATGACATTTTTCTTTCGTCTCTGTCAAGAGTCAATACAACTGCTTCAACAACATCACCCACTTTAACGAAATCTTGAGCACTTCTTAAGTGAGTAGACCAAGACATTTCAGAAACGTGAATTAAGCCTTCAACACCTTCTGCAACTTCAATGAAAGCACCGTAATCAGCGATAACTACTACTTTACCTTTCACTTTGTCACCAACTTTAAGTTCAGCACCAAGTGCATCCCAAGGGTGAGCGTTTAATTGTTTTAAACCTAATTGGATTCTTGTTTTTTCGTCATCAAAATCAAGGATAACTACGTTCAATTTTTGATCTAATTCAAGAACTTCACTTGGGTGATTGATTCTAGACCAAGAAAGGTCAGTAATGTGGATTAATCCATCTACACCACCTAAGTCAATAAACACACCATAAGAAGTAATGTTTTTAACAACACCTTCTAATACTTGTCCTTTTTCTAATTGACCAATAATTT
>JAIFLT010000094.1 GCA_020048955.1 Flavobacterium sp. | reverse complement strand
GGTATTTTTTTTCAGAACCATAATTTCGTATTGAAAATAGAACTTTAGCTAATTCATCATCATTGGTTGTGATAGCACCTCCATCGCCAAGCGCACCAAGATTTTTACCTGGATAAAAACTATACGCAGCAGCATTTCGAGTTGCAAGTTGCGGGTTGCGGGTTTCTGAAAACTGCGACTGATTACTGAATTCTGAATGTTTTGCTCCGTGCGATTGAGCTGCATCTTCAATGACAAGTAAATTGTACTTAGTTGCAATGTCATTTATAGCATCCATTTCACACAATTGACCATATAAATGAACTGGCAAAATAGCTTTAGTTTTAGCCGTGATTTTTTCTTCAATTAAATCTGGATTGATGTTGTATGTTTCTAACTAAAACTGGCACTAAATCTGCTTGTAAGATTGCTAAAATACTAGCAATATAGGTATTGGCAGGAACGATAACTTCGTCACCTTTTTGCAATTTTCCTAGTTGAATGTAAGCTTTAAAAATTAGTACCAAAGCATCTAAACCATTGCCTACTCCAATACAAAATTTTGCATCACAGTAATTGGCAAAATTAGTTTCGAATGATTTTACTTCATCACCCAAAATAAACCAACCTTTATCTAAAACCAATTTCATTTTTTCTTGAAATTGCTCTTGATAACCTAAATTTAGTTGCTGCAAATCGAGGAATTTTATCATATCAAAACCGATTCTAGTAATGAATAATTCTTTATTTGAACTTCATAAAAACTTTGAACCACCGTTTTGGCGCCAAAACTTTCTTTCCAAAACAACAAGCCTTCATTTATTTTTGTTCCTTGCTCTTCATTGGAATTATTAAAATCAAAAAAGTGCTTGTCTTTATAAACTTCTGTAATTAAATGATGGTATAAATAATCTAAACTTCCCAATTCATTTTTATTTGAATTTCCAGAAATATACTGCGGATGCGCTACTTTATCGGTACAAAAAACGGTAGTACCTGCAACAATTTTGCCTTTGTGATATACATTAAAATGACGAATATTATTTGGGAATCTTTGCTGTAATAAAGTAATTTCATCAACAGAATGAACAGGTTTTACTTGATGTTTTTTATCTAAATTTGGAATCAAAATTTCGTTCCAAAACAACTCAAAATTTAATTCTTCTTTTATAATTAAATTATTTTTTTTGCCTCTTCGGATACTTTCTTTTCTGGTTTTTGTAATAAAATAAGGCTTTGTTAAATCAATTACAGAAAGTGAATCTCTCCTATTCAATTGGGCTTGAGTAATAAACAAACAATATTCTAATTCATCTGAAAAATAATCTAAATAGAAATTTGGTATAGTTTTAAGAACCAATTTCTCAATCGAATTTTCATTTAAAAACTGTAAAACGCTTTTAAAAATGGAAAGCACCGAACTTAATTTAGCTTTAGAGCTCAAAACCAGTCCGCCATAAGTCAATCCTTGATGCGAATAAACTGTGTTTTCACTCTTATTGGCAGGCAAAACAGCCACCAATTTGTCTTCATCAAAAACCATCAACGAATAATCTTGAAATCGATTTGAATGGTATTCCATGAAGTGGCGATGAAATAAAAATGTAGCATTTTTGGCACTACTAATAAAAGTATTCCAATCATCAAAATCCTTTGGTTGGTATAACCTAACTTGGTATATTTTCACTCTTTAATTTAAAACTTTGGAAAATTACGTAATTATTTGTTAACAAAACGATTTTCAAAAATAGTCATAATTAAAAATAATTCACTAATTTAGGCACTACAAATTGTTATAAATCTGTGAATTTAAAACGTTACCTACTTTCATTTAGTGTTTTACTTCTATTTTTTTGTTCCTCTTACGGACAAAACGTAACGTTATACAATCAATTTAACGGACGATACGACTTTACTTTTATAGGAAATACCATGAACTTAGGTGAAAATAATATCACTTTCGGTTGCGAAAATTTACTTTTAACTTCATCAAATGCTACCTTAAGTTTGAATTCCAATCAAATAATAGAAAGTGCTTATTTGTATTGGGCAGGCTCTGGAACAGGCGATTTTAATGTAAAATTAAATACAGTTGACATCACAGCTCAACGAACTTTTTCTAACATTTCAATAAGTTCTGGGCTTCCCTATTTTAGTGCTTTTAAAGATATTACAGCTCAAGTTATTGCAACAGGAAACGGAACTTATACACTCTCAGATTTAGATATTTCTCAAACACTTATAAATGAGCAAGGATATTGCAATAATAGAACCAATTTTACTGGTTGGGCGATAGTTATTGTTTATAAAGAAAATAGTTTACCATTAAATCAAATTAATATTTATGATGGTTTACAAAGCATCCCTAGTGCATTAAATATCACTTTAAATAGTTTAAATGTAGTTGATAATAATAATGCCCAAATTGGCTTTATCGCTTGGGAAGGTGACAGTACCTTAGCCGTAAATGAAACACTCAGAATTAACGGAAATGCACTTAGTAATCCGCCATTAAATCCTGCCAATAATGCCTTCAATAGCACCAACAGCATTACAGGAAGCACCATGCTATACAACATGGATTTGGATATTTACAACATTCAAAACAACATTACTATTGGAGATACCTCTGCGTTAATCCAACTAACATCTGGTCAAGATGTGGTTTTAATAAACGTTGTTGTTACAAAACTCAATAGTCAACTTCCAGACGCTAGCATTACTATAGATTCTATTAATCAATCTTGTAGTTCTAATGTTTATACCATTGATTATATAGTTTCAAATCTTAATTGTACCCATCCACTTCCTGCTGCAACACCAATTGCAGTTTATGCTAATGGAATACTAGTTGGGCAAACGCAAACACAAAATAGTATTTCAATAGACGGAAATGAAAACGGACAAATTATTATTACAATACCAACAAGTCTACCAACAGATTTTACCTTAACTTTTGTAGTTGATGACAACGGAACTGGCACCGGAATAGTTATAGAAATACTCGAAAACAACAATACTTTTTCGCAAACAATTTCTAGTTGGTTGCCACCAAGTTTTAACTCTCTTGAGCCTTTAAATTCTTGTAATGAAGGGTTTACTGCTGGCACTTTCAATTTTTCAAGTTATGCCAATCAAGTTTTAACTAATACAACCGATACTTGTATAGGATTTTACGAAACAGAAGCAGATGCCATAGCCAATTTTAATGCAATTGCAAATACTTCAAATTATGTTTCAGCATCAACGCCAAATAAAATTTTTATAAGAATTGAAAATGATCATTGTTTCTCAATTACTACATTCGATTTAACTACAAAAAACTGTCCTCCAATTATTTATAATTATGTTAGTTCTAATAATGATGGTTTTAACGATACGTTTTATATAGAAGGATTACGAAATATTTTTGTGAATTTTGAATTAGAAATATACAATCGTTGGGGAAGACTAATTTGGAAAGGAAATAATCAATCTGAAGATTGGGATGGCAAAATCACTTTCGGTCAAACCTTAAATTCCGAATTGGCTCTAAAAGGAACGTATTATTACATTCTTAATCTAAATGATATTGATTATCCAAAACCTTTTGTGGGTTGGCTGTATTTTACTAAATAGATAATCTAAATTACATATTTTGGGTATAAAAATTATAGTCTTTAATTACTGTTTTCAAGAAATCCTCACTTTTACCCGATTGATTTTTTATTCCTGTAACCTTTTCAACTTTGTCTCTTAACTTAGAAATCATTTCAAAATCACTTTTAGAAATTGCACTATTCAAAGTTTCTTTAATAATTCTAACATCATTATCGGAAAGTTTTATAACCAAAGGATAAACAGGAACATAAGCATCTCCAATATCTTCTAAAATCGTACTACTAATTGTGAATTTATTTTTTAAAGTTATCACAGCAGTTCCGGCAGAAATATCTCCTAAACGCTGATTTTTTTCATTAATAATAGTTGAAACTACACCTATAATTCCTGAACTTATACTAATATCAATAATTCTAAAAAGCCATCTCAATAAATAGTCGGGAAACGAAGCTTGATATCCATCAATTTTTACAACCTTAATTCTAATTAGCCGTTTTCCAATAGTTTGTCCTTCAAGAATACTTTCTAAAACTAAAGAATAAAACATATATGGAAATAAAAATAAAACCACAACAGCAATTGCCGACCATTGATCCATATTAGAGATTGCATCTCCCAATCCCATTTTGTTAAAAACGAAATATCCAATTACTACTAAATAAGAGCCTTTTATCAGAATATCAACAACATAGGCCAATATTCTCTCACCTACAGAAGCAGCTTGAAAATTAATTTTTACATTTTGTGTGGTATTTATTGTTAATTCTGACATATTTTTTAATATTTTAGCGTTCGATGAGAGAAATAGCATTCATAAAACAAAATAAAGAAAAATGGCTCGATTTTGAGCTAGCAATTTTTGGTAAATCTAAAAAAAATCCTGATGAAATGGCAAGTTTGTACATTCATTTAATTAATGATTTATCCTATGCTCAAACCTATTATCCTAAAAGTAAAACAGTTAAATATTTAAATTATCTTGCTTCACAAATATATCAAAAGATTTATAAGACTAAAAGAGTAGAAAAAAATAGAATTTTAGAGTTTTTTTTAACAGAAGTACCACTTATTGTTTATGAATACAAAAGATATTTACTCTATGCTTTTGTTTTGTTTTTTTGCTTTTTTACAATTGGAGCTGTGTCTGCCAAATATGACGCTGAATTTGTTCGTTTAATTCTTGGCGATGGTTATGTAAATGAAACATTAGAAAATATAAAAGATGGAAATCCAGTAGCCATATATAAATCAGGAAGTAATTGGGGAAGTTTTATAGGAATAACGGTAAACAATCTCTATTTTGGTACTTTGTGCTACTTAGAAGGATTTTTTCTTGGAATAGGAACATTATACCGCTTGCTAAACACCGGCATAATGGTTGGTTCTTTTCAATACTTCTTTTACGAACAAGGCGTTTTTTGGGAAAGTGTAAGAGGAATTTGGATTCATGGAGCATTCGAAATATTTGCAATTGTAGTTCATGCTGCAGCAGGTTTTATTCTTGGTGCTTCCATTCTATTTCCTAAAACCTATTCAAGAGTAAATTCATTAAAAATTGGTGTGAAAAATAGTTTAAAAATATATTTAAGTTCCTTTCCTTTCTTTATAGCTGCAGGTTTTTTAGAAGGTTTTATCACACGATATTCTATTGATATGCCCATTTGGTTAAGCGTTGGAATTATTATTTCAACTTTATCAATTATTTCTTTTTACTATTTAATCTATCCATTCATTATTCATAAAAAAATCAATAAAAATGTTTCAACTTTATAAAAAAAGAGAATTTAGTGATTACATAAACGATACGTTTCAGTTTTTTAAAATCACAGGAAAGCACTATTTCAAAAACTATTTTACAATTAATGGTTTCTTTTTATTAATTGCTGCAGTTTTAATGTACTTTTTGTTTAAAGTATATTTTGAATTTATATTTGCAAATATAAATGGAGGCGTTCAAAACAACAGTATGTTTCAAGATTTGTTTCAAAACAATGCTGGAACTATTATGAGCGTTGCTATACTTGGTATGTTTTTTTTCTATTTCTTGTCATTACTTCAATTTGCATTTCCAGTTTTATATTTAAAATTATATGATGATAAAAAAGGAGCACATTTTGAAACTTCAGATATTATAGCCGAATTAAAAAAGAGTGCTTTTAAACTTTTGAAATTTACAATTGGTTCTATTTTTATTATTTTTCCAATAATAATGATTGTTATGTTTATCAATATATTATTATGTGTCATAATAATTGGTTTTCCATTATTTTTGATAACAATTCCTATGATAATGTCTTGGATTCATCTAAGTTTTTATCATTATCTATCTTCAGAAGATACCTTCTTTGGTTCTATTTCTGCAGGATTTGGCGATTTAAAGCAACAATTTTGGCCCATTGTTTTTTCAACACTGATAATTTATATTATTATTCAAATTGTTAATACTATTTTTACTATGATTCCTTATGTATTTGGAATGGCAAGTTTTTATACAACATTAAATGATTCTCAAAATGCAACTACAGATCGTTTAGGTTTTATGTCAATTATGATGACAATAATTATGATTGTTTCAATGATTGTTGGTTTTATTTTAAATAATTTAATTCTAATCAATCAAGGTACAATTTATTACAGTCAAAGAGATTACGACGAAAACATTTCAGAAAAAAGTTCAATAGACCTGATTGGTAGTGATAGTGAATAAATTATTTTTTATAGTAAGTTTATTTTTTTGCATTACAATCAATGCACAAGACTCGTTGGAATTTTCCAATGGAAGAAATGCTGTGCATACTCATAAGGAAATTTTAATTGATGATTCTACAATTGAAACTCAAAAATTTAATCCAAATTTTAAAGAAAATTATACGTCAAGTGAATTTCAATATGAAGTAAAAGTTTCTGAAAAAGGTGCTTGGGACAGATTTTTAGAAGCTATGAGAGATTTTTTTAAAGATCTTTTTGGCCTTTCTGATGGTGTTTCAAGTAAAGCTGTTGATATTACAATAAATATTGTCTCAACATTAATTATTCTGTTTGTAATTTATTTAATTGTTAAAGCAATTTTAAACAAAGAAGGTCAATGGGTTTTTGGAAAATCAACTACAAAAAAAATAATTTCTGATGATGACATTGAAAGAAATTTGAAATTTGTTGACTTTGAAAAACTGATTAAAGAAACCATAAAATCAGGTGATAATCGATTAACAATTCGTTACTATTATCTATGGATTTTAAAGCGAATGTCCGAAAAATCAATTATTGATTGGAATCCTGAAAAAACAAATACCGATTATTTTTATGAGATTCAAAACCAAAAACTGAAAGAAGATTTTAGTTATGTTTCTTACTTATACAATTATATTTGGTATGGCGAATTCGACTTAGATGAAAACACTTTTGAAAGTGCAAAAAAATCTTTTGAACAGACACTTAAATCTATATAAATGAATAAAACCATTAAAATATATATAGTTTTTTTAGTGCTAATTTTTATAGCAATAATCTTTGTTGATGCTAATAGACCTCGACCTATTAACTGGAACCCAACTTATTCTATAAACGATAAAATTCCATTTGGTTTATACATTTTTGATAAAGAAACACCAACATTACTTAAAAAAAATTCGCTAAAAAAACTCTCAAATACAATTTATGAATATTTCGAACCATTATATGATTATGATTCACTTGTAAATAATTATAGCGAAAGAGGAACTATACTTTCTATATCTGAATATTCTCAAATTGATGATCAATCAACTCAAGAATTATTATATTTTGTTTCTCATGGAAATACTGCGTTTTTAAGTTCAAAAAGTTTCTCAAAGATTCTAATGGACACATTGAAATTTGAAACAAATAATGAAATGATTTTTAATAAAGAAATCAATTTTTCACTGGCAAATAAAAAACTTGATGCCAAAAAATATAGTTTCAATATAGGTGCAGGTTCTTACTATTTTGGCAAAATTGACACACTTACAACAACAATTTTAGGTTATCAAGAATCAGGTAAAAACAAATATGCAAATTTTATAAAAATACCACATGGCAATGGTTTTTTCTACTTGCATATACAACCTACAGCTTTTACAAACTATCATATCTTGAAGGAAAACCACTCAGAATATTTAGAAAAAATAGTTTCATATATTCCAAAAGGAAAGATATTTTGGATAATTGACAACATCAATGGAGAATCTGTTTCTTCATCTCCAATGCGATTTATTTTAAGTAATCCTGCTTTAAAATGGGCTTGGTATCTATTTTTAATTGGTATGGTATTTTTCATGATTTTCAATGCAAAACGAAAACAACGCATTGTTCCAATAGTAAAACCATTGCAAAACACAACAGTAGATTTTACAAAAACAATTGGAAATTTATATTACCAAGAAGGTGATCATCAAAATATTATTAATAAAAAAATAATATATTTTCTTGAAAGAGTTAGAAACGAATTCTTAATTGAAACCAATACTTTAGATGAAAATTTCATTAAAAAACTACAATTAAAAACAGGTAAAAATATGGAAGATATTGAAAATGTAGTTCGTCTAATCAATTATCAAAGAAGAAGTTATCATCAAAGCATTGAAGACGATTTAATAGAAATAAACAACGCAATTGAAAAAATTTTTAGTTAGAAAAAAACAATACAAATAAAAGAATATGGAAAATATAGAAAACAATAATCAAACCGATTCAGAGGTAAACTTTCAATCGCGATTAAATTTAACACCATTAAGCGAAGGTGTTGAACGAATTAAAAAAGAATTAGCAACTGTAATTGTTGGTCAGCACAAAATGATAGATCAACTTTTAGTTGCACTACTTTCAAATGGTCACATTTTGATAGAAGGTGTTCCAGGTGTTGCCAAAACTATTACCGCTAAAATTTTAGCAAAAACATTAGATGTCAATTTCAGCAGAATTCAATTCACGCCCGATTTGATGCCTTCAGATATTCTTGGAACTTCGGTATTTGATTTAAAAAAATCAGAATTTGAATTCAAAAAAGGACCCATATTTTCAAATTTAATATTAATTGATGAAATAAATCGTGCTCCAGCAAAAACGCAAGCAGCTCTTTTTGAAGTAATGGAAGAACGTCAAATTACGATAGACGGAACAACTTACAAACTTGAAACACCTTTCATTGTTTTAGCTACACAAAACCCAATAGAACAAGAAGGAACCTATCGTTTGCCCGAAGCACAATTAGATCGTTTTTTATTCAAAATAAATATTGATTATCCAAAACTTGATGAAGAAATAATTATCTTACAACGTGAACATTTGCTTCAAAATCATGGAAAATTAGATGCAATCGAATCTATAATTTCAGGAAACGAAATTAAACAATATCAAGAATTGGTAAAGCAAATAATAGTAGAACCCAATTTATTAGAATACATAGCAAAACTCGTTGTCAACACTCGTGAAAACGCCTTTTTATATTTAGGTGCATCACCAAGAGCATCAATTGCAATTTTAAACGCTTCAAAAGGCTATGCAGCAATTCGTGGACGAGATTTTGTTACACCAGAAGAAATCAAAGAAGCGGCAATTCCAGTTTTACAACATAGAGTAATTGTAACTCCTGAAAGAGAAATGGAAGGTTTAACAAGTGTTGAAATTATTAAACAAATTATTGAGAACATTGAAATTCCAAGGTAAAAACAAGGAAGTTTAATTTATCCAAATTTATAACATTTTATTTAAAGCTAAAAAATGAAACTTTTAAAGCAACTTTACATAAACAATTTCTTTTTCTACATGCTTATTTGTATTGTAGCGTTGTTTTGTGTAGCGTTTATTTTTCCTTTTTTATATAATGCTATTTGGTATTTGTTGTACCTACTTTTAGGTTTTTTAGCATTAGATTTTATAATTTTGTTTGTTACAAAAAATGGCATTGAAGCACAAAGAACAACTCCAGAAAAGCTTTCTAATGGTGATGAAAATCAAATAATTGTAACTATAAAAAACTTTTATACCTTCTCAATTTACACAAAAATAATTGACGAAATTCCATATCAATTTCAAATTAGAAATTTTGAAATAAAACGAAAAATCAAGAATGCTTCAACAGATGATTTTCAATACTTTTTGCGTCCAACAGAACGTGGAGAATATCATTTTGGAAGTTTAAACATTTACGCATCTTCACCACTTCGATTGCTTTCTAAACGTTATACTTTTAACAAAGATGTAATGGTGCCAACATATCCATCATATATTCAATTAAGAAAATATGATTTGATTGCTTTTTCTAATAATTTATTTCAATATGGAGTAAAAAAAATTAGAAGAATTGGTCACACAATGGAATTTGAACAAATCAAAGAATATGTTTCTGGTGACGATATTAGAACTCTAAATTGGAAAGCTACAGCGAAGAAAAACAGTTTAATGGTAAATCAATTTCAAGATGAAAAATCGCAAAATATTTATATGTTAATAGACAAAGGCAGAACCATGAAAATGCCTTTCAATGGATTGAGTTTATTAGATTATGCCATAAATGCTACTTTAGTTTTGTCAAATGTGATTTTGAAAAAACAAGACAAAGCAGGAATGTTTACATTTTCAAAAAAAATTGATAATCGTGTAGTTGCTGAAAGAAGAACATCACAAATGCAAAAAATTTTAGAAAATCTTTATAATGTAAAAACCGATTTTTTTGAAAGCGATTATTCAAGATTATATGCCGATGTTAAAAAAAATATCACGCAAAGAAGTTTGCTAATTCTCTACACAAATTTTGAAACCTTAGACGGACTAGATCGCCAACTACCTTATTTGAAAGGAATTGCAAAAAACCATTTGTTAGTTGTAGTTTTTTTTCAAAACACTGAATTAAAACACATTACAAACAAAAAAGCAGAAACTATTCAAGAAATTTATGATAAAGTTATTGCTGAAAAATTCCTTTTTGAAAAAAAATTAATTGTAAATGAACTAAAAAAATATGGTATCCATTCCGTGTTAACACAACCCGAAAATTTAACATTGGACACCATCAATAAATATCTAGAAATTAAAGCACGAGGAATTCTGTAGATTTTAGAATTATTTTAGGTATTTTTGACCTTTAGATTTTTCTTTATCAACATGACAAAACAAATCACTTCCATACAAAATCCGTTAATAAAATCTTTAGTATTATTACAAGAAAAAGCAAAAGCTAGAAAGCAGTCTGGCACTTTCTTAATTGAAGGTAAACGAGAAATTGAGCTTGCCATTAAAGGAAATTATCAACTTGAAACTATTTTATTTCTTCCTGAATTAATTGCCGAAAATGAAATCAATAAACTTGTTAAAAGCAAAGTTGAACTGATTGAAATTACCAAAGAAGTATATCAAAAATTAGCCTACAGAGATACAACTGAAGGTATTTTAGCTATTGCAAAAATAAAATCTTTATCGCTAAACGATTTAAAATTACCAGAAGACGCACTTATTCTAGTGATGGAATCAATTGAAAAACCGGGTAATATTGGTGCAATACTCCGCACTTGTGATGCTGCCAAGATTGATGCCGTGATTATTGCCAATCCAAAAACCGATTTATACAATCCTAACATAATTCGTTCAAGTGTAGGATGTGTTTTTACCAATCAAATTGCCACTGATACTACCGAAAATGTAATACAATTTTTAAAAGACAAAAAAATTGCCTTTTTTAGTGCCACCTTGCAGAACTCCAACAGCTATCATACCCAAGATTATACTGCAGCAAGTGCCTTGGTAGTTGGTACCGAAGCAACTGGCTTAACGCAAGCTTGGCGAGATAATGCTACCCAAAACATTATCATTCCTATGCAAGGCGAAATTGATTCTATGAATGTCTCTGTAGCATCAGCTATTTTATTATTTGAAGCTAAAAGACAAAGAGGATTTTAATTTTCAACTTAAATTTATATTATGAGAAAACTATTTTTTACTACAATTTCAACTATTACATGCGCTTTATCGTTTGCACAAATTTCTGAATCTAAACTAGATGATGTTGTAAACAGAACTATGAAAACCTTTAACGTTCCTGGAATTGCAGTGGCAATCGTCAAAGACGGAAAAGTAGTTATCTCAAAAGGATATGGTGTTGCCAATATAAATACTCAAAAAAAAGTTGACGGGAATACACTTTTCGGAATTGCTTCCAACAGTAAAGCATTTACATCAGCTGCTTTAGCAATGTTGGTAGATGAAAAAAAACTGAATTGGGATGACAAAGTCATTAAATACATTCCTGAATTTAAAATGTATAATGATTTTGTTACTAACGAGTTCACAATTAGAGATTTATTAACCCACAGAAGTGGCTTAGGATTGGGTGCAGGTGATTTAATGATATGGCCAGACGGACATGATTTTACCCCAAAAGACATCATAAAAAATATTCAATATTTAAAACCCGTTTCTTCGTTTAGAGCGCAATACGATTATGATAATTTACTTTATGTAATTGCAGGAGAAGTTATTGAAAGAGTTTCAGGAACTTCGTGGTGCGAATGGGTAGAAGCACGTATCATGAAACCACTTCAAATGAATAATAGTGCAGCTTCTTGGAACAGACTAAAAGACACCACAAATACAATAGTTCCGCATGTACCTACCAATGGAAAATTAGAAATCATCAAACGATATACCAATCCGATTTTTGATGCAGCAGCTGGTATATATGCTAGTACAAATGACCTAAGCAAATGGGTTATTGCTCAACTTAACAAAGGAAAATATGGTACAAACCAACAATTATTTAGTACAGAAGTGCATAAGGAAATGTGGACACCACAAACCATTCTTCCCATTTATAGCATGAAACCTTATAGTTGCAACTTCAAAGCCTATGGTTTAGGTTGGCAATTAACCGATATCAACGGACATTTACAAGTTTCTCATACTGGAGGATTGGATGGAATTGTTACGCAAACCATTATGTTTCCCGACATTCAATTGGGAATAATTGTGTTAACCAATCAACAATCTGGAGCTGCTTTTAATGCAATTTCAAATACAATTAAAGATAGCTATTTGGGTCTAAAAAATCCCGATCATGTAATTACATTAAGTGAAGAACGTAAAAATAGAGAAGAAAACGCAGACAAAATTACAGATGAAGTTTGGAAAACTGTAAATCAAAATAGCATTACTCGTATAAAAATTGATTTTACAAAATATATTGGAACCTATAATGACAATTGGTTTGGAGAAGTCTATATTTATGTAAAAAATGGAATCTTACATTTTAAATCCAAACGTTCACCAAGACTTTCAGGAGCTATTTTATTTTATAAAGACCAAAACTTTGTAGTTAGATGGAACAATAGAAGTTTTAATGCAGACGCTCATATTTTCTTTGAACTTGATGCAGAAGAAAAAGCTATAAAATTCAAAATGAAAGCCATATCTCCACTTACAGATTTTAGTTACGATTTTCATGATTTAGATTTCTCTAGAAAAGACAACTAAATTCAAAATTGTTATACTAAACTTGTAAAGTAATCAAATCCAAATTCTGAAAAAAATATCGGAATTTGGATTTTTTTTATTGCAATTTCAATAATATTTCTTATTTTTAGCTAATTGAAGAATTTGCTATGACAGAGATTGATTTAGAAGAAGAAAAAAAAGCATTAGCACGGGAATACAAAGAGTTACTTCGCATTAGTTATCAAACACTTACGCCTGAAGACAAGAAACTCATTCGCAAAGCATTTGATGTAGCTGTTGATGCACACAAAGACCAACGCAGAAAATCTGGTGAAGCCTATATCTTTCACCCAATTGGTGTTGCTAAAATAGTAGCTTCAGAAATCGGACTTGGACCAACAAGTATTGCCGCAGCCTTGATGCATGATGTTGTTGAAGACACCGAAATTACAGTCGAGGATATCGAAAAAATGTTTAATCCAAAAATTGCACAAATTGTAGCTGGATTAACTAAAATATCTCAAGTAAAGAAAGACTTGAACATTTCAATGCAAGCAGAAAACTTTCGTAAAATGCTGCTCACGTTGAACGATGATGTTCGAGTAATTCTTATCAAAATTGCTGATAGATTGCACAATATGCAAACTATGGATTCGATGCCCGATTACAAACAAGTAAAAATTGCCTCCGAAACATTATACATCTACGCTCCACTTGCCCATCGTTTAGGATTATATAACATCAAAACCAAATTGGAAGATTTAGGATTGAAATATACCGAACCTGCTGTTTATAATGACATTGTAAGCAAGATAAAAGAAACTAAAGAAGAGCAAGATGAATACATTAAATTGGTTTCAGATGTATTAAAAAAATCACTAGACGAAGAAGGTGTAGACTATATAATTAAAGGTCGCCCAAAGTCAATTTACTCCATTCGCAGAAAAATGTTAGCTCAAAATGTTAGTTTTGACGAAGTTTATGACAAATTTGCTTTGCGAATCATATACAAATCTAATGCACACGACGAAAAATTCTTGGCTTGGAAAATTTATTCTATCATAACCGATCATTATCGTCCGAGTCCGAGTCGTTTACGCGATTGGATTTCATCGCCTAAATCTTCTGGTTATGAAGCACTACATATTACTGTAATGGGACCAAAAGGTCGCTGGGTAGAAATTCAAGTGCGAAGTGAACGAATGGACGAAATTGCCGAAAAAGGATATGCAGCACACTACAAATACAAACAAGGTGCTACTGAAGAAAATGGTTTGGATGTTTGGCTCAATTTACTGAAAGAAGCCCTAGAAAACTCAGAAACCAATGCGGTAGATTTTGTTGAAGATTTCAAAATGAACCTCTATGCAAAAGAAATCTTTGTCTTTACACCCAAAGGCGAAATAAAATCATTACCCAAAGGAGCTACTTCATTAGATTTTGCCTTCAGTATTCACTCCGAAATTGGAATTAAAACTAGAGGAACTCGCGTTAACGGAAAATTAGTGCAACTAAACCACGAATTGAAAAGCGGAGACCAAATTGAAGTAATAACCTCGGTCAATCAAAAACCTACCATGCATTGGTTAGATTATGTTACTACTTCAAGAGCAAAAAACAAAATTAGAAGTGTTCTCAACGAAGACACCAAGAAAATAGCCGAAGAAGGAAAAGAATTACTAACACGAAAATTAAAACATTTAAAAATTACTTTAAACGAAACGGTTGTAAATGAATTGGTAAACTTTTTTAAACTAAAAACAAGTTTAGATTTATTTTATCGCGTGGGAATTGGAGCGATTGAAAATCAGCAATTGAAAGATTATGCAGCTCAAAAAAGCAACACTTTAATCAATTTCTTCAAAAATAAAATCAAACGTTCTCCAAATTCTAATGTAGAAGACATCAATAGACAAGAACTAACAAGTAATTATGATTTATTGGTTTTTGGAAAAGAACAAGATCGATTAGATTACAAATTATCAAGTTGTTGTAATCCTATCCCTGGCGATGAAGTATTTGGATTTGTTACCATTAATGAAGGAATAAAAGTGCATAAAAAAGATTGTCCAAATGCCATAGCTTTACAATCAAACTATGCCTACAGAATTATGATTGCCAAATGGATTGACTCTTCTCAACAAGAATTTAAAGCCATATTAAAAATTACGGGAATGGATACTTTAGGATTAACCAATGAGCTTACAAAAGTAATTTCAAATCAAATGCACGTAAATATTCAAAGTATTTCTTTAAGCGGTGAAGCTGGAATATTTAATGGTCAAGTCACAGTAATTGTACAAAATAATACCATCTTGAAAAAACTAATAGAAAACATTAAAAAAATTGATGGTATCGAAAAAGTTTCAAGAGTATATAAAAATTAATATTATTAACATTGGTTTATAACTTTAAACCAGTAAACTTTTAAACTTTTAAACTAAAAATTTATCTTTGCACATTATGACACAAATAGCATCAGATAATACAAAAAATCAAGAAACAGTAAAGAACGTTTTTACGGCTTATCTTGAAAATAAAGGACACCGTAAAACGCCTGAACGCTACGCTATTCTTCAAGAAATTTATAATAGTCAAGAGCATTTTGATATAGAAAATTTGTATATCAAAATGAAAAATAAAAACTATCGTGTTTCAAGAGCTACGCTTTACAACACTATAGAATTACTTTTAGATTGTGGCTTGGTTAGAAAACACCAATTTGGTCAAAATCAAGCGCATTATGAAAAGTCTTATTTTGATAAACAACACGATCACATCATCATGACCGATACCGGTGAAGTAATTGAGTTTTGCGACCCAAGAATTCAAACAATAAAAAAGACAATGGAGGAAATTTTTGGTATCGAAATCACTAATCACTCCTTATATTTTTACGCAAACAATAAAACAGAATAATAAAGACAAGGCAACGCTTAGTCACAACAACTAACTACAAACAATAAACAACAACACAATGACCGTAGATTTACTACTCGGATTACAATGGGGTGACGAAGGAAAAGGAAAAATCGTTGACGTACTTACCTCTAAATACGACATTATTGCACGTTTTCAAGGCGGACCTAATGCAGGACATACTTTAGAATTTGACGGAATAAAACACGTTTTAAGAACCATTCCTTCCGGAATTTTTCATGATAACAATATCAATATTATTGGAAATGGTGTCGTTATCGATCCTGTAGTTTTCAAAAGTGAAATAGATGGTTTGGCAAAATTTAATTTGGATATCAAATCTAAATTAATCATTTCGAGAAAAGCTCATTTAATTCTTCCAACACATAGACTGCTTGATGCCGCTTCTGAAGCTTCTAAAGGTAAAGCTAAAATTGGTTCTACTCTAAAAGGAATTGGACCAACTTATATGGACAAAACCGGTAGAAACGGAATTCGAGTTGGCGATATCGAATTAGAAGATTTCAAAGAACGTTACAGAGCTTTGGCAGACAAACACGAAGCAATGATTGCTTTCTATAACGTTGACATTCAATACAATTTGCCTGAACTAGAAAAAGAATTCTTTGAAGCCATCAAAGATTTACAAAAACTAACTTTCATTGACAGCGAAGAATATTTGGCACAAGCACAAAAAGCTGGAAAATCAATTCTTTGCGAAGGCGCACAAGGTTCGTTATTAGATGTAGATTTTGGAACGTATCCATTTGTAACATCCTCTAATACAACTGCTGCTGGAGCTTGCACAGGTTTAGGAATTGCACCAAATAAAATCAAAGAAGTTTACGGAATTTTCAAAGCTTACACTACTCGTGTGGGTTCTGGACCATTTCCTACAGAAGATTTTGGCGATGCTGGCGAAGTTATGGCAAAAGTTGGAAACGAATTTGGCTCAGTTACCGGAAGAAAAAGACGTTGCGGTTGGCTGGATTTAGTTGCTTTGAAATATGCAATTCAAGTGAATGGCGTAACGCAATTAATGATGATGAAAGGCGATGTTTTATCTGGATTTGAAACCTTAAAAGTTGCTACAGCTTACAACTATAAAGGAGAAGTTATCCAACATTTACCTTACAACATAGAAGAAGAAAACGTAACACCAATTTACACGGAATTCAAAGGATGGCAAGCCGATTTAACAGGTTTAACCACATTTGATAGTTTACCAAAAGAACTAAAAGACTACATAGAATTCATAGAAAAAGAAGTTGAAGTACCTATAAAAATAGTTTCCGTCGGACCAGATAGAAAACAGACAATACTTAAATAAATTCTAAAAATTTAAAATCCCAAATTCCAATTTATTTGAAGTTTGGGATTTTTTTTATTAAGAAATTCTTTCAATAAAAATAAATTACATTATATTTATGACAAAAATTATAATTCTTTAGAACATAAATGCAAGTGTACTATATTAAAAAATCCCGTAATAGATGAAATTTTTATTATCCTTATTTATCCTATACTTTAATTCCATATTTTCACAAACGAAAGAAAGAAGAGAAGATAGTGCTCACATTTATTGGCAACCAAATACAAATCTAACAGAAAAGGATTTTCAGTTTGATGGGACTAAAGAAGAAAACGCAGAAAAGTATTGTGAAATGACTAAACTATGTTCTTGCGCAGCAACTAACATAAATCTTATTATAGATATACCTAAAAGTAAAAATAAAAGAGAGCGTGAAAAAGTATATATAGTTCCTGTTTTTGACAAAATAAAATCTTACAACTTAGTTGAAAATGATTCTATTGGCATTAAACAACAAAAATTGGTTTTTGATATAGAAGAATGTATGGCTAGGTATATTAGGCAAGAATTTAAAAAAACAAAAACACAATTTAAAGACAAATATGGTTTATTAATAACTTGGCATAAAGTTATTCTTAATGAAGCTCAAAAGAAAAAGGAAAAACTTATATATGAATACACTCTTGACGTTTACTTAGAGCCAAAAATCAATGCATATAAAGAATGGAGAATAAAAGTTGATTTAATGCTGAAAGATCTTAAAGAATTTGCTACAACAGAAGAGGAATGTGAAAGATTTATTTCTAAAAAAGTAACTCTAGAAAACTATGAAGAATCCGTTTTCTTAGGATGCAAAAACCACAACTAAAAGAAATAAACCTTATAGCACATTCTATACTTGATTATTTTTAAAAACAAAACCAGATAGAAAACAGACAATTTTGAAGTAATAAATAGAAATCCCAAGTTTAAAGTTGGGATTTTTTTTATTGAAAATAGTAGTATATTTGATAACTAAATAAGTCATTTTATGGCACAAATCCTTCAAAATATTGATTGCTTTGTGTTGTTTATGGCTTATATTACAAGTTGTGCGATATTATTTGAAAACCCATTGAAAAAGGAAAAAATTCAATTATTTACAAGATATTATTATGGGAATTGTTTGCGGATATTACAGAATAGAAAATGAAATAATTGAGAATCTGAAAACTGAATCTGAAAAAATATTAAATAAAATTGACGGAACTAAAATAAATAAATTTGATTATGATTCGCCAAAATATATTTATTCAGAAAACGTGAAAGAAATCTATCAAGCTTTAGAAAAAATTACGGAAGAAGAAATAAAAGCGATTTTCAATATTCAAAAAATGAGAGAACAGAATATTTATAATGCAGATTTTTTTGACGAAAGTAACTGGAATTTTCTGATGTTACATATAAATACAATCAAAAACGCATTCAGAAAAGCAACTGAAAAAGAAAACGGAATAATAATAAACAATCATTGAAGTGGAAATTATAACATCGCATACCAGATAGCACGGATATGTTCCTCAGTCGATAGCGCAGATTTGCAATCCATTCCTACAATAAAACTCTAATATTACATTCTATATTTGATTTTATATTGTAACAAAATCATTCAACCTCAATTTTATCTATAAGTAATTCAAAATTTTCATTTGTCTTATTTCCTATTAGAAATGCTATTTCTTCTAAGCTTTGACCATCATAATTAGGAAGTTGAAGTGTTCTACCTCTGAAAGAAGCATATAATTTATTTACAGGAATTTCAATCGTTTCCCATTCCGTTGACGTTTGAAATTCGTAGATGTAAGAATAATAATCGCTCTGATTTTTCTTAACTCTAAACTGGTATTTTTTTTCGTCACCTTTTAAACGGATTTTAAAAACACTTTTATCTGTTAACTTTATAGGGTTAAAAAAATGACGTACTGAACAAAATCCACCATTATTATCGGTAGAAACTGTTCCTTTGAAGGTGCCATTTCCATTAGCATCAACAAAGAAATCACTTGAGGAAACACCACCCATAACGCCATCATCAACTACTTTCCAGTTAGATAAGTTGCTGCCTTTTGAAAAATCAAATAATAAAATTGGATTTAATACTATTGAAAAAAGTAGGATGATTTGCATTGTTACTAGTTTTATTAAACAAATTTAATCAACACATTTTACCGCAACGAAATTTTAACAATATTAACCGGATTAATAACAATTGTTTAATTGCAAAGTTTTATTTGTCAATTAAAACTTCAAAATAAAACTCTCGCTGCCTTTCAAACTAATCTTCACAATTCCTACTCCATTGGTTACTTTTAAGGTATGAGCAACACCATAAAGTTGTTCTGTCAACAAATAAGTTCCGTCTTTAAGTTTCCATTCCTTAATAACATCGGCTGGGATTTTTAAATCAAATATT
>JAIFLT010000196.1 GCA_020048955.1 Flavobacterium sp. | reverse complement strand
AGCATAAATATGAAATTAAAAGCCGAAAATTTAATCAAGACTTACAAAGGCAGAAGCGTTGTAAAAGGAATTTCTGTTGAAGTAAATCAAGGTGAAATCGTTGGTCTTTTGGGTCCGAATGGTGCTGGAAAAACTACTTCTTTCTACATGATTGTTGGGTTGGTAAAACCAAATTCCGGAACTATTTATCTTGATGATATGAATATTACTGAGTTTCCAATGTACAAACGTGCTCAAAACGGTATTGGCTATCTGGCTCAAGAAGCCTCCGTTTTTAGAAAATTGAGTATTGAAGACAATATATTGAGTGTGTTGCAGCTGACAAATTATACCAAAGAAGAGCAAATTGCAAAAATGGAAAGCTTAATCCATGAATTTAGTTTAGAGCACATTAGAACCAATCGTGGTGATTTACTCTCGGGAGGTGAACGCCGTAGAACTGAGATTGCAAGAGCTTTAGCAACAGATCCAAAATTTATATTACTTGACGAACCTTTTGCAGGAGTTGACCCTGTTGCAGTTGAAGACATTCAGAGAATTGTAGCACAATTAAAAAATAAAAATATAGGAATCTTAATTACCGACCACAATGTTCAAGAAACTTTGGCTATTACTGATAAAACCTACTTAATGTTTGAAGGAGGAATTTTAAAAGCTGGTAAACCCGAAGAATTAGTAGAAGACGAAATGGTGAGAAGAGTTTACTTGGGGCAAAACTTTGAATTACGTAAAACCAAAATCGATTTTAATGCGCCAAAAGTAGATTTAGATATTTAAAAAAAAATGGAAAAGCCATCGAAAGAGACATTAGATAATTGGCATGAAGATCCTAATAATTGGAAATTTGGTGGCATTTATTATAACAAAGAAGATAAAAGATTATTAGTTGATAAACGAAATCCAAATCTTGGAGGAACTATAAATTTTGCTCATCCAAAATCCTACTTGTTTATTATTGGTATAATTTGTTTTTTTGGGTTGATTATTGCTACTATATTAATGTCAAAAAAGGCTAATTAACAACAAGATGTTATGCAACAAAAACTGCAAAACGTTATATTATTTTGCAGTTTTTATTTGTTTTTTATTCTTCAAAATCAATATTAGCAGGCTTTTCTGGAACATTTATTTTTACTTCGGCTGTAATATCTCCTAAAATTTCAAAAGAAACTCTGTCAAAAAACACTTCTCCTTCTCCATTTAATAAGACACCATAGTTTAGAGTGCTACTTTCTTTAGGAACATTTAAAATTATTTCACATTTTACCCAATCGGTTGTTCCTTTTATAGGTCTATCTCTCATATTATCAAAACTAAGTGATTTTTTACTATATTTTGAATCAACTCTTAACCACATACCCGACCAATTCTTTACATTTTCTGCTTTAATGTAAGCTGTCATTTTAACTCTTTTTCCTAAGTAATTTTTAGCATCACATCTTTGCATTAAAGCTCCGAATCCATTTATATTTTCTTCAACTGATTTTATGTAAGCACATTTTTTTCCTGTTTTAGATGCTGCACTATTTAATCCAACTTCATAACTTTTGGCTTTGCTTCCTGTTTTAAACCAACCATTAATAGACTGAGCATGACTTTCATTTTTACTGTTCAAAAGAAAAGCAATTAGGAATAGAATTGTTAAAAAAGATAATTTTTTCATTGTGTGTATTTTTAAATTAAACAAATTAATTATCCAATTTTTAAGTGATGACGTCTTTTCACTCTCATTGGGAACAATAGTATTGTAAAAATCAAACTCCAAAACTGAAAATATAGATTTAATAGAAAAACTTCTTGGAGTAACCTCTGCCAATTCAATTCGTTGAATAGTTCTTAAACTCACCTTGCTTTTCTCAGCGAGTTCGGTTTGAGTTAGCCCTTTAGCTAATCTTAGTTCTAAAATCTTTTTTCCTAATTCTGGTTGATTCATACTTTAAAATTGTTCTGCAAGATTATGTCTTTCAAAAAAGAGCACCAAAATTATTTAATGAAATTAATGTGCCATTTATATGCCATTTATATGCCATTTGTAAATTACTGATTATAAGATACTTTTTAATTAATAGTCAAATACTCCAGCATTTTTGGCGTACCGTTGTAAATATTCAAATCAACTTTTTCATTAATTCCGTTAATGACTGCTTTTTCTGTGAATTGCCAAAAAAGCCAATCGTCTTTTATATTTTCTACAAAAAAATTGTAATTGGCTACCCAAAAAGTATATTCTTTGAATTCGTCTTTTAGAAAATCTTTATAATATTTTTCACCTGTATAAATAATAGGTTTCACCTTATAATGGGCATCGATTTTTTTTAACCAACGTTTTAATCCCACTTTCAAACTATCAATAGATTGTTCTTTGGGCAATTGTTCTATATCTAAAACCGGAGGTAAATCGCCTTTTTGAAGCGTTACTGTTTTAATAAAATTTTCGGCTTGTTCCATTGAGTTTTCGTTAGGACGATAATAATGATAAGCACCACGAATAAAATGATGTTTTTTGGCCGCTTTCCAATTGTCATCAAACTCTGAATCTTCTTTATCGTTACCTGCTGTGGCACGAATAAGTACAAAATGTAATGGAAATTTGTTTTCAACAGAATCTATTTGTTCCCAATCGATTGCACCTTGATATTGAGAAACATCAAACCCAAAAGTTAATTCTTTATGGGCTTTCAAAATTTGATAAATTCTAGCTTGAGCCACTTTATCTTCTTTTAAAACTTTATCTGTTTTGAAACTAAAATAATATAAAATAGCATTCCGATAATGATATATTCCAAAAGAAAATAGAAAAATCAAAATAGAAATAATAACAAATTTTACAGAAAAAAAAGATTGTTTTTTTCTAATAGTTCTTTTCCGAATTGGTGTTTTTCGTCTAGTTTTTGCCATAAAAGTCTTAATACTTAATACTAAAATCTTAATACTTAATACTTAATACTTAATACTAAAATCTTAATACTAAATAACTACTTTTTTGCCAACATATTATTTGCAACCGACAATAAAACATAAGTCATTATGATTAAAGGAATGGCAAGATATTGCAAAGTTGCAATCATGACTATTGAAAGAACTAAAAATCCAATTTGCATTTTATATTTTTGAAAACTAAAGTTCTTTATTTTCAATGAAAACAACGGAATTTCCGCATTCATTACATAAGCACTTATAATTGTTATTGCCAAAAGAACCCCTTTTATATTTAGAAGTTCACTTAAAGTAAGAAAATGACACTCTTCTATAACCAATGGTAAACTCATTATAAAAAGAGCGTTGGCAGGCGTTGGCAGACCAATAAAAGAATCGGATTGTCTGGTATCGATATTAAAATTGGCTAAACGATAACAAGCACCGAGGGTAATAATAAAACCTAAAAAAGAAACTTGAAAAAAAGACAAATCATTTGAAATTTGCATAAAACTTCCGTCAAAGGATAACAATTGATACATTACATATCCCGGCGCAACACCGCTTGTAACCATGTCTGCTAGAGAATCTAACTGAACTCCGAGTGGACCAGAAACACCAAATTTTCGAGCAAAAAAACCATCAAAAAAATCGAAAAATATTCCTAGGCAAACAAAATAAAATGCTAAGTCAAACCTCAATTTAGAGATAAAAACTAGGGCAATACAACCGCAAAATAGGTTTAATAAAGTTAGTAGATTAGGAATGTGTTTTTTGATGTTCATGCTTTTAATTTTTCTAAATACAAATGTAATACAATAAGTTTATACATAAGTACGTTTGTAATTAGAGTTTTTAATTGAGATATTATTATGATTTGTAAAACACAATTGCTCAATAAAAATTTCTATTTTTGAAAAAATATTTGCTTTGAAGAAAATTCTTTTTTTAACCTTCTTTTTAGGATACACTTTAGCTCATAGTCAAGCTGTTAGAAAATATTCTAACGAGTTTATGAACATAGGTGTTGATGCTGCTGCTTTGGGAATGTCTAATGCTGTTGTAGCCCATACTAACGATGTTAATTCTGGTTACTGGAATCCGGCAGGTTTACTTGGTTTAGAAGACAGTCAAGCTTCTTTGATGCACGCAAGCTATTTTGCTAATATTGCGCAATATGATTATGCGGCTTATGCCAAACCTATTGATGATGATAGTGCTTGGGGAATTTCTTTGATAAGATTTGGAGTTGATGACATATTAAATACCACACAACTAATTGATGGTGATGGCAACATTGATTATAACAGAATCAGTAAGTTTTCTACTGCCGATTATGGTTTGACTTTATCCTATGCTAGAAGGCTTAAAATACCTGGTTTTCAATATGGTGTGAATGCAAAAGTGATCCGACGTGTTATTGGAGATTTTGCAAACTCCTGGGGATTTGGTTTTGATGTAGGACTTCAATTTGAAAGAGACGATTGGAAATTTGGGTTAATGCTAAGAGACATTACAACAACCTACAATGTTTGGGCAATTAACGAAGAAGAATATGCAAAAATAAAAAATGCCATTCCGGGTGAAAATCAAGATTTACCTGAAAGTTCAGAAATTACGCTACCAAAAGCACAATTTGGAATGTCTAAAACATTCGATTTTCATAATGAAACTTATTTAAAAGCTTCTGGAAATTTGAATATGCAATTTGCTAGAACCAATGATATATTGTCAACTAACTTAGTAAGTATTGACCCTGCCTTAGGATTTGAATACAATTATACTGATTTAGTATTTTTAAGAGCAGGTGTTGGAAATTTTCAAAACATCACAGAATTAGATGGATCTAAAAAAGTAGGATTTCAACCCAATATTGGGCTTGGGTTTAAATATAAAGGAATTCAAGTAGATTATGCTTTGACCGATTTAGGCGATCAAAGTGCTGCATTGTATTCTAATATTTTTTCTGTAAAAGTTGATTTTAGTATTTTTAGATAACTGTCATGATTAAGAAATTACTTTTTCTACTTATCTTATTTTTTCAAACTATTGGTTATTCTCAAAATCCAACTCTATCAGAAAAAGCTTCGGTAAGCATTTTTACTTGTGGAAGAGGAGAGGAACTTTACTCCACTTTTGGTCATACAGCCCTAAGAATTAAAGATTCTATAAATAATTTAGATGTTGTTTATAACTATGGTGCTTTCGATTTTAGAACTGAAAATTTCTATCTAAAATTTGTAAAAGGTGATTTACAATATTTTATAATTGCTACTTCTTATGAAGACTTCATTTTTGAATATCAAAGTGATCATCGCGAGGTTATAGAACAAACATTAAATTTTTCTTTAGCTAAAAAGCAAGAACTTTTTGAACTTTTAAATGCTTCATTGCTTTCTGAAGAAAGAAATTATACTTACAAATTTATAGATAGAAACTGTACTACAATGGTAGTTGAAAAAATAAATGCTATTGTAGGTCAACAATTAATTAAGAAAGTAGATGATACCTCCATTTCATACCGAGCATTGCTTTATCCTTATTTTGATAATCACTTTTATTATAAATTGGGTATAAACATTATTTTTGGAGCAAAAACAGACACTAAATCTGAAAAATTATTTCTTCCTGTTGAACTATTGAATAGTTTAGACAAAGCCAAAATTGAAAATAAACCATTGGTTGTAAAAAAAGAAACCTTACTTAAAGGAGTTGACCCTACTTCTTTCTTTTCTTTTATAAATAGTATCTACTTTATTGCTCTTATCTTATTGATAATAGCATTAATAAACAATAAGTATGTGTCACTATCTTATTTACTTATATCAGGATTATTAGGGATTTTTCTATGCTTAGTGGGATTATATTCTGAACACAAAGAAGTTTTATGGAATTACAATGCTTTGCTTTTCAATCCGATATACATAACCTTAGGATTTTTAGGAAGCAACTGGTTTAGAAAAATGG
>JAIFLT010000011.1:5904-6294 GCA_020048955.1 Flavobacterium sp. | reverse complement strand
GAATGGAAGTGTCGCACGCTATTGGTTCTTATATTTACGATACCAACAACAAAAAATATTTAGATTTTGTTGCTGGCGTTTCGGCTTGCTCACTTGGACATCAACATCCAAGAGTGAATCAAGCCATTAAAGATCAATTAGATAAATATTCTCATGTCATGGTTTATGGCGAATATTCTCAAAGTCCAGCAGTGCAATATTGTAAATTATTGGTTGAAAATTTACCTAAAGAACTCAATAAAGTTTATTTGTTAAATTCTGGAACTGAAGCTTGTGAAGGTGCTTTAAAACTCGTTCGCCGTGTTACAGGAAGAAGTCAATTAATTTCGTGTCATAATGCTTATCACGGAAATACAATGGGTTCGATGAGCGTTATGGGATTTGAAGAAC
>JAIFLT010000011.1:0-5897 GCA_020048955.1 Flavobacterium sp. | reverse complement strand
CGTGTTACAGGAAGAAGTCAATTAATTTCGTGTCATAATGCTTATCACGGAAATACAATGGGTTCGATGAGCGTTATGGGATTTGAAGAACGCAAACAAATTTTTCGTCCATTAATACCTGATGTTGATTTTATCACTTTTAATAACGAAGACGATTTACAAAAAATAACAACTAAAACTGCTGGAATAATTCTCGAAAGTATTCAAGGTGGCGCTGGTTTTATTCAACCTCAAAACGATTTTTTAGCCAAAGTAAAAAAACGTTGTGAAGAAGTTGGAGCTTTACTAATCGTAGATGAAATTCAACCTGGTTTTGGAAGAACTGGAAAATTGTTTGGATTTGAAAATTATAATGTTGTTCCAGATGTGGTCATAATCGGAAAAGGAATGGCTGGCGGAATGCCAGTTGGAGGTTTCATTTCCAACGAAAAACACATGGATTTATTAAGTCACGATCCTAAATTAGGACATATAACAACTTTTGGCGGTCATCCTGTGATAGCTGCCGCGTGCTTGGCAACACTACAAGAAGTTTTAGAAAAAGACTATGCCCAACAATCTTTAGAAAAAGAAAAACTCTTTAGAACACTTTTGGTACATCCTTTAATACAAGAAGTAAGAGGAAAAGGATTGATGCTAGCGGCAATGACTGCTGATGATGAAATAACAAATCAGGTGATTTTGCGTTGTCAAGACAGAGGATTGATTCTGTTTTGGTTATTGTTTGAAGGAAAAGCCATCCGAATTACGCCACCATTAACGATTTCTGAAGAAGAAATTAGAGAAGGCTGCCAAATTATTTTGGAGGTTATGGATGAGATAGTTGCGGGTTAAAAGTTACGAGTTGCGAGTTTTGTAGATTTCGCAAAAACTCGAAACCCGAAACCCAAAACCCGCAATTTAATTTATGTTAATTAAATTGTTCAAAACAAAAATCAATTTCCCTTATATAACGATATTAGTTACCTACTTTTAGTAAGGATAATTTTAAACAAAAAGCTATGCATTTGGATCACGACGAAGAAGACTACAATCTATCCTTATCTAAGTTTGAATCCATGTTGAAAACCAATAAAGTTTTCTTTTTTGATTCAGAAGAATTTGAAGAAATTATTCTTCATTATCTTGATATGGGCAAAGCTAATTTAGCTAAAAAAGCTTTAAAATTAGGACTTGAACAACACCCTAAATCCACTGGTTTAAAGCTAGTTCAAGTAGAAATGTTGGTATATGATGACAAACTCGAAATAGCTGAAAAAATGCTTAACGAATTGTATGCCATAGAACCAACGAACGAAGAAATTTTTATACAAAAAGCTAATATTTATTCGAAAAGAGACAACCACGTAAAAGCGGTTGAACTCCTTGAAGAAGCTTTAAAATATACCGAAGATTTAGCCGATGTTTACAACCTAATTGGGATGGAATATCTGTTTATGGACAACCTTGAAAAGGCAAAAGAGAATTTTAAAAGTTGTTTAGAAGTAGATATTGAAGACCAATCGGCACTATATAATGTGGTTTATTGCTACGAATTTTTAGATCAAAATGCAGAAGCCATAGAATATCTTAAAACCTACATTGATAGAAATCCTTATTCTGAAATTGCTTGGCATCAAAAAGGACGTTTGTATTACGGATTGAAAGATTATGTAAATGCCGTGCGTGCATTTGAATATGCTACTTATATTGACGAAGAGTTTCTTGGTGCTTTCATGGAAAACGGAAAAGCATTAGAACGACTAAAACGCTATGAAGATGCCATTGAAAATTACCAAAGAACCATCGATTTAGACGATCCAACTTCGTATGCTTTGTTGCGTATTGGAAAATGCCACGAAAAATTAGGAAACAAAGCGGAAGCATTAAAGTATTTCAACAAAACAGTTCATGAAGATCCTCTATTAGACAAAGGTTGGATTGCGATAACCGATTTTTATGTGCGTCAAAAAAACTTTCAAAAAGCATTGTTTTATGTAAACAAATCTTTAGCCATTGATGACCAAAATCGTGCTTATTGGAAACGTTTTGCGACCATAAATAAAGCTATGAATTTTTATGAAGAAGCCGAACTTGGTTATAGAAAAGCAATAGAATTTGGTGATGACCATTTAGACACCTTTTTGTTTTGGGTTGATGTTTTGCAGATTTTAGGCGAATATCAAGCTGCAATTAGGGCATTGCTTCAAGCTACCGAATTTTTCCCTGAAGAGTACCAAATTGAATACCGATTGGCAGGATTTTATTTTATGTTAGACGAAGAAGAAAAAGCCACATTTCATTTGAGTAATGCATTGCGATTAAACTTCAACAATCATACTTTATTAGAAGAATTATTTCCAACTATTTGGACTAATAAAAAAGTGCAGAGTTTGATTAAGAAATATAATAAATAATGATAAAAAACATTGTATTCATTTTGTTTTTAGTTTGTTTAAATTTAATGCAAGCTCAATCTAAAATCGAACCTCCAAAACCAACTCTTTGTCCTGAATCAACTGCAAATATTGAACCTGATTATATTATTTATAGAATAGTTCAAGTAAAACCAGAATATCCAGGTGGTTTAGAAAGTTTTAGTAACTACATAAACAAAAACCTGAATTCAAATTTTATTGAAGGTATTCGTAAAAAATCAATTCATGGAAGATTTTTTGTGACTTTTATAGTAGAACAAGATGGAAAACTTACAAGTGTTGATGTCTTAAAACCCGAGTTGGATTCTGAAACAAAAAAAGAAATAGAAAAAGTAATATTAAATAGTCCACTATGGCGTTCTGCTCAACATGATGGTTATACTGTTAGATGCAAAATGACGCTACCAATAAAAATAAATGGAACAAACCCATAAAAAATTCGGATTAATTGGAAAAGACATTTCCTACTCCTTTTCTAAAAAATATTTTACAGAAAAATTTTCAAAAGAACTTTTTGATGATTGTACTTACGAGAATTTTGATATTCCAACAATAGAAGAATTTCCGAATGTATTGAAAAATAATCCTGATTTGAAAGGGTTAAACATAACTATTCCTTATAAAGAAGCTATTATTCCATTTCTTGATACCATGTCAGATAAAGCGTTCAGAATTGGAGCCGTAAATGTAATTCGTTTTACCAAAAAAGGAACTCTAAAAGGTTATAATTCTGATTGGTATGGTTTTAAAAAATCGTTAGAGCCACTACTCCAACCACATCATAAAAAAGCATTAATTCTTGGAACTGGCGGCGCTTCAAAAGCGGTTGCCTTTGCTTTAGATAAACTCGGGATTTTCTATACTTTTGTTTCAAGAGAAGCAACGGACTCGAGCGATAGCGAACAGGCGAAGCAAAATGCTATTGATTATAACAGAGTCAACACCACAACATTTGATAATTTTCAAATAATAATCAATTGCACACCACTTGGAACAAGCCCGAATACAAAAGAGTTTCCTCCTATTCCGTATGAGTTTTTTACAGAAAAACACATTGCCTTTGACTTAATTTATAATCCCGAAGAAACTCAATTTTTGAAGAAAGCTAAGAAAAAAGGAGCAACAACCAAAAACGGCTATGAAATGTTGGTTTTTCAAGCAGAAAAAGCTTGGACGATTTGGAATAAGTAGCATAGTTTAGAATTTCTGACTTTATTCCATACAATTACTAATTAGCCCCGATTGTAGAGAAAATAGCTTTGTCAGAGTTTTGAACTTTGACAAAGCTATTGTAACGAAAAGCGGGAAAATGGAAACCAAAAATTCTCAAAACATTCGCTCCTATAAAAAATATTCTGTTCAGAAACCATTGATTTTCTTTGATTTTTGTTGCTACTTCACTATCTTTCGCCCTCCAAAAAGGAAAATATTGTATAACCTAACACATTTAAACAAATGTTAGAAGAAAAGAATGATAACCTGTCAGTTAACGAAAACGAGACAGATGGAAACGTAAACAATGCCTCTCAAGAAGCAGTTCAAACTGAAAATCAAGAAGTTGAAGCTGTTGCAGAAGCTATTGAAAATGAAGTAGAGTTGGTTTCTGATACCGAAGTTGAAGCACCATTAGTAGCCGAAGCAGATCAAGAAACGGCTCTAGAAGTTGAAGACCTTGTAGGTGAACAAATTGCAGAAACACCTCTTGAAGTTCCTACAATTGACCCAAGCAATAGCGAACAGGAGAAGCAAAATACAACTGAAGAAGTTGTTGAAAATGTTATTGAATTAACAAACGAACAAGTTGCTGACGATTCTATGGTTTTGGAAGATGAAAATGATTTTGCAATGAACGCCATTGCCAATGCCAATGCAGAAGAAAGCGAAGATGAAACGGTAAAAGGTCGTTATGACATTCCGTTGCAAGATTATGAAGCTTTGCCAATGGAAAAATTGGTTGAAGAGTTGGAAACGCTTGTTGCTACTGACCAAGTAATGTCGGTTCGCGAACATGTTGAAGAAGTAAAAAAAGCGTTTTTGTCTAAATTTCATCATTTTATGGATGAAAAAAGAGATGAATTTAATGCTGAAAGTCCTGATACTACTGAGGATTTTCATTATAATTTTCCGTTAAAAACAAAATTTGATTCGTTATACAATCAATATAGGGATAAGAAAAATATACATTTTAAATCGCTACAAAATAACTTGAAAGCGAATTTAGAAAACAGAATGGCAATTGTAGAAGAGTTGAAAAACTTGGTAAACAATTCGACAGGAAATATTGCCAATGCTCTAAAACAGTTAAATGATATTAGAGAACGTTGGAAAAATGCTGGACCAATTCCAAAAGATAAATACAACCACGTTTGGAATAACTATCATTTCCACATTGAGAATTTTTACGATTTCTTGCACTTAGATAGAGATGCACGTGATCAAGAATTCAAACACAATTTAGAATTAAAAAACAAAATTATAGCTCGTGTTGGTGAGTTAATTCATGAAACTGACATCAACAAATCGTTCCGTGAATTGCAAGATTTACACCGTATTTGGAAAGAAGATATCGGACCAGTTTCTAGAGAACACCGTGAAGAATTATGGAAACAATTCAGTGAATTGACCAAACAAATGCACGATAAACGCGAAACTTTTTACGAAAGTTTTAGAGCAAAAGAAACCGAAAATCTTGAAAAGAAAAACGAAATCATTGCGCAATTAGAAGTTTTAGTACAAGAGAAAGTAGATTCGCACCAAGCTTGGTTGAACCAAATTGTAAAAGTGGAAGCTTTGAGAAATCAATTCTTTGCTACAGGAAAAGTTCCAAGTGAAGTGAATGAAGCTACTTGGGCAAAATTTAAAAATGCTGTTCGTGATTTTAATGTTTTGAAAAACTCTTTCTACAAAGACATTAAGAAAGATCAAAACGATAATTTAAGCAAAAAACAAGCACTTGTAGATAGAGCAAATGAATTGAAAGAAAGCGAAGATTTTGCTGCTACAACGCCTTTAATGAAGCAAATTCAAGAAGATTGGAAACAAGTTGGACACGTGCCAAGAAAGTTTTCTGATAAACTTTGGGATGAATTTAAAGCGGCTTGTAACCATTATTTTGAGCGTTTAAAAGACAGCAAAAAAGAAGAAAATGCTGAAGAAGTTGCTGCTTTTGAAAAGAAAAAAGAATATCTAGAAACGTTGCGTTCATTTGAATTAGTTGGTGATCATAAAACCGATTTGGATGCTATTAAAGCACACATCGAAGCATGGAAATCTATTGGAAGAGTTCCTTTCAACAGAAGACATGTAGAAGGAAAATTCAATAAAATTCTAGATGCTTTGTTTGAAAAATTAAGTTCAAGCAAAAAAGAAAGCGAGCAATTGCGTTTTGCTAATCGTTTGGACAACATTGCAGGTTCTGAAGACAGTAGAAAATTAGATAATGAAAAAATCTTCATCATGAGAAAAATTGATGAAGTTCAA
>JAIFLT010000113.1 GCA_020048955.1 Flavobacterium sp. | reverse complement strand
ATTCTATTTTTTTTAAAATTGTAGTATCTTCAAGAGTTTGAATCCATTTTATTAAATTATCTTTTTGAGTTGCTATATTCATCTTAGATTCAAATTTTTAACAAAGCTAGTAAATATTTTTTTTGATTGAATAATTTAGTTGAATAATTCCATCTGATTATTAAAGCGTTACCATAGCGAGCTGTTTTTTTATGTTCCTAGTTGTCATTCCGTAGGAATCTCACTCGTGATTTACTTTATGAGATTTCTCCTGCGTCGAAATGACAAAACTATTCTTTTTTAGGTAATTGAATTTGTGGTAAAGGTTGACAAAGCGTTTTGTTTACTATTTTTTCTCTCATTAATTTTTTCTTGTTGAAATGACGAGAAATATTTTGAGTTATTTCTGTGTAATTATCCGTTCCATCCTCTTTTTGATGATAAAATATTTTAATAGAAAGACAATTTTCATGTTCGAAAATTGTATTCAATAAAGTTCTGTCTGATAAACCACAAGAATGTCCCATTATATATACTTGAAACTTTTTATTCTCAATAAATTGTAATAAATTTCTATAATTTGAATTCTGCAAATAATTGAATGATTTAAAGTATTTAAGATATTCATTGTTATTAATTCTCTCAATAGTTTGGTAATGCTCATTCATTTCGTCACCAAAACCAAAATTTATAGGATTTATGCTCTCATAATTTAATAATCCATGAATATAATTTGCAGTATTCATATCAAAATTTTTTATTTCCCTCACATATCTATTTGATAAATCCGTGTAATTAAAACTTAAAAAATATAATTGGTTTTCAACTATATTATTTCTTGAGAGTTCTTTAGTACTCCCATTAGCATAAAGATGATTGCTAACTATTTCATTATCTTTTATAATTTCTTTAATATACTTTTCGGGAAATTCTTGCAAAAAAGAATCTAATTCTTCATTTTCATAAAATTCGGTTTCAAAAACAGCTTTTATACCATAAATCCTTCTATCCATATAATTTGATTGAATAGATATTTTATTCAAGTATTTGACTAAATAGTTTTTTATTTCCTCAAAATCATTATTCAGTTGAATAATTGTTCCTGAATAACGATTACTTTTTTCTAAATAAACCTCCTTCAATATTTCAAAATACAAATTTTCTATATCAACCCAATTATTAATCTTTTCTTGATTTATCAATTTAAAAAATTGATTTTTAAATATTAAAATTGGAATTCTATTGTCCATTAGTGGAACAAGATGCTCTCTTAATTTATATATTCCTATTCCATCTTTTGTGAAATTTTGATTAATATTAAGAATCATATCCAACAAATCATTTAGGTTTTCATGATTATGAAACTCTACTAAACTATCAAAATTAAATGAAACTAATTCATTGTGACTACTATCTTTAATACTTGTCCAATAATCATCAATAAAATGACCATAACTCGTCGGCAATCCATGCGCCAAATCAAATCCGTTTCCGATGATAACTAATCTATTCATATTTAAAATCTGTTTCTCAAATATATTTATTTTCAAGCATAAAAGACACAAAAGTTATTAACGATAATTGTTTTACTTTCTTTTGTGACTTTTGTGTTTCAAAAAAATTAAAGTTATAGTTTTGCACCAATGAAAACCACGATATTCAAAAACACCAAAATTTCTTACACCGATCAAGGAAAAGGTACGGCGGTGGTTTTATTGCATGGTTTTTATGAAAATAAAGAAATGTGGAATGCTTTTGTGCCTGAGTTTTCAAAGAAACACCGCGTTATTGCTATTGATTTATTAGGTCACGGACAAACCGAATGTTTGGGTTATGTGCATTCTATGGAAGATCAAGCCGATATGGTGCATCACGTTTTGCACGAATTAAAAATTAGAAAAGCGGTTTTGGTTGGTCATTCTATGGGCGGTTATATTGCTTTGGCTTTCGCCGAATTATATCCAGATGCGATGAAAGGTTTGGTGCTTTTAAACTCTACTTCAAGAGCCGATAGCGACGAACGAAAAGCCAATCGTGACCGAGCTATTATTGCTGTAAAAAAGAATTATGTGGCGTGCATCCGAATGAGTGTTGCCAATTTATTTAGTGAAAAAAATCGTGAAATTCTATTAGATGAAATTGAATATGTAAAATCGGAAGCTTTAAAAACGCCACTTCAAGGTATTGTTGCTTGTCAAGAAGGAATGAAAATTAGAAAAGATAGAGAAGTGATTTTACATTTTACCAATTATCCAATGTTATTGATTTTAGGAAAAGAAGATCCGGTTTTGAATTACGATGAAAACGTTGACCAAATAGAAGGAACCAACGTAAAACTGCACACACTTCTAGACGGACACATGAGCCATATTGAAAATAGAGAAGAATTGTTGGTGGTTTTGGGTGAGTTTTTAAAGAGAGTTTAACCATGAAAACACAATGAGTGTACTAAGGTCACGAAGAAATTAAATCAATCGTTCTCTTAAATAACCTTTTTCAATAAGCTCGTTTTTATTTTTTAAATGAAATGCTTTTCCTTCTTTCATTAAAATTAATTTCGATGATATTTTAATTACGTTTTCATAATTATGATCGGTAATTATTATTCCTTTTTTATTTGAATTTTCAATAATTAATTGATTTATTTTATCAATCATAATTGGAGATAAACCATTATAAGGTTCGTCAAACAAAACAAATTTTGAAGGATTAAAAAGTATTAATTTAATTTCTAAATAACGTAATTCGCCACCTGAAAGATGATGGATCTTTTTATCTTTTAACGATTTTATGAAATCGTCCTGAAAGAATTCTTCTGTTTTGTTTTTTTCAATCGATAAATGAATTGCCTTTTTGACAGAAAATGAATTAGGAATAAAATTATCTTGTGACAAATAACTAATTTCCTTAAACAAATCACTAGTTTTATTTTTGGTAACTCCATCAATTCTTACAAATTTAAAATCTGCATCAAGAATACCAAAAATAATTTTTAAAAGTGTTGATTTTCCTGAACCATTTCGTCCTAGTAAACCAATAATTTCATTGGTTTCACACTTTAAATAAACATCTGAAAGTATCAATTTATAGTCAAATTTCTTTTGAATACTATCAATTTCTAAAATATGATTTGTCATAACATTTTCATTATTAGGTTAATAATTATGACAATCACAACTAGAAAAATGAAATTTAAAATATAGGAAAATAACCAAAGTTTAATTTTTGAAATTCCATTGTTATAATAAAATAAGTACTCATTTTTGCGCCTAACTTCTTTAATTAAAAGACTTGTAAAGAATCCTAACGTTAGAAATATGGCTTCAAAAGAAGAAATTCCAAAATATAGTAATGGCAATAAACTTATGGCTATGTTTATTGGCAAAGTGCTTACATAAAAAGTGAGTATGTTGTTTAGTGTTCTGATATTCTTTTTTGGTAAAGAAAAGAAAACTAACTATACAAGATTTGTAATAAGATGTTAAATATTTAACCACCAAAACACTAAGAATGCTCTATGTTCACTAGGCTTTGTTTTCTTTACCAAAAGCTTAGTGCCTTTTCGGTTAAGTGCTAAACTTTTTGCTCAAAAGCTACATCAACACTCAAAATTTTATTTAATAAAACTACAATTTCTTCAAGATAATTTTCCATTATTTCTGGTGAAATTACTTCTACTGTTTCTTTACCTTCTTTAAAACCAAATGGTAAAAATCCGTTTTTCAAGTTTTTGAAAGAAATAATTCCGGCTTCGATTTCTAATCCTTTTGCTTCTTCTTCATACATGAATGCGTATGCGAGAATTTGGATGATTTTATCGTTTTTAATATCATCAGTTAAGCCATTCCACGATTTTAAAGTAACACTTGGTTTGGTTACATTTCCAGTTTTATAATCGATAATTCTGATTCTTCCGTTTCTGTTCTCGATTCTATCTACATTTCCTCCAATTTTTACAGGAAAAGGTAATTTAGGATGTTCTAAAATACGTCCTAAATGTTTTTCTAAAGCAATAATCTGAATTTCATCGCCTTTTTGAATAGCTTCTAATTCTAATTTCAAGAAATTCAATACATTTCGTTTGGCTACTTCAAAAGCTAGCAAATTTCTTCCTTTTTTGATTTCACCTTCTTTATACACTTCTTTAAATTGTTTCAATACCTCATCATCGATGTTTTTGATGCAAATTTTAATATCGTTTTCAATTAAAATCTTACCAATAAAAGGTTTATACAATTCTTCTAAAGTTCCGTGAATGATGGTTCCGAGTGTATTTACAGCGATGTTTTCTTCTACCTCATCGGTTTCAGAAATACGTAGTATTCTTTGAAAATAAAACTGAATCGGATCTCGAATATAGGTCGTCAATGCCGATGGTGAAAACCCTTTTTCTGCAATTTCTTTCAAGCGCAACAACACTTTTTCCGATTTTGGAATTACTAAAGGTTGGTGCGCTATTTCAGGAACATTGGCATTATACGTTTGAAAAGTCAAGTTATGATTGGGTTGTTTTTCTACTTCCAATTGTGTGATAAATCGACTTCGTTCTCCGGCATCTAAACCTTCACTATCGGAATTATACAACAAATAAATATTTTTTGCGCGTTGTAATAAATGATAGAAATGATAGGTATAAATGGCATCTTTTTCTTTAAATGTTGGTAAACCATATTCTTTTTTTACATCATAAGGAATAAAAGAGTTCATGCTTTTTCCAGCAGGAAATAAGCCTTCGTTAACCGATGTAATGATTACGGTTTCAAAATCGAGCACACGACTTTCTAAAACTCCCATAATTTGCAATCCGTTCAAAGGTTCTCCTTCAAAAGACACTTCGGCAACATCTATTACTTGCTTGTAAATGGCATAAAGTGTTTCAACCGAATCAATATTTGAATTAGACGAAAAGTAAGAAATCATTTTGTTAATGACTTTATAAATTGAATATACAAAGGCATTTGTAATTTTTTCTTCGTCGTTATCAGCACTTAAATTGGATTTAATTTTGAGTAAAATCTGACTCAAGTTTTCTAAAATAGCCCCTGAAGAACTATCCCATTTTTGAAAAATCAATTGAAATAATTCGTTCTGATTTTCTTGTAATTCTATAATTCGTTTGTAAACTATGAAGGTATAATTATTTTGATTGATTCGGTTTACTAATGCTGAAGCATTAATGTATGGTTCGATTAAAGGATGCGTTAAAATATCTAAAACATCTTTATAATAAAACACATAACTCGAGGCGTTTCTTGAAATAGCATTGGTATGTGCCTTAAAAAGTTTGGCAATAAGCAATTGCGCAGGATTATTTTTACTTGAATAACCCATCGTAATATTTAAAGCATCTACATTAGACGGAAGTGAATATAGAATTGGAACTAAAAGCGATTCTTCACCGAGAACTACAGCTACATTTTGAAGTTTACCCTCGTTTTGAATACTTTGTTTTTCAATTATTTTACCTACAATTTTGGCTTGACCAATAGCTTTTGCAGTGCCAATGACTTGAATATTCTTTTCTTGCTTAAAGTCGTTTGTAATCCATTCATACGGATTGGTTTTGTAATTAGGCCAAGTTGATTTGAATCTACGTTGAAAAAGTGCTGCATCGTGAAAAGAATCACTCAAAAAAGTTTCATCTATATCCCAATAAATTTTAGCTTTATCAATGGTTAAAAGATGTTGAATGATTTTTTCTTCTGCGTGGTTCAAAGCATTGAATCCGGCGAAAAGGAATTTTTTACCATTAATAGCTTCTGAAAAATGGTTTAGATTAACAACAGCTTCTCTATAAATTAGCCCTTGGTAGCCAACTCCTTTATTTAATAAATAATCATAAAGTGAGTGATAATACAACGGAAGTTTTTTCCAGAAAATTAAATATTTTTCAATCAATTCAGTACGTTTATCAATGTCTACCGCCCAATGTTCTACTTCCTTTATGTTTTCTAAATATTTTAAAATCTTGTTTGGTTCTAATAAATATCGATCAATTTCGTTGAAATCTTGCAGCAGTGTTTTTGCCCAATTGGCAAAGGTTTCGAAAGATTCTTGTTCTTTTTCTGTTACAGAAAGATATACATTATAAAACTCAAATAACAATTCGACAGTATCAATAGAACGAATTTTTGCAATGTTTTGAACAAAGTCTTCAATACTTATAATTTCTGGAGAAAATAGGGTTTGTGTTGTTTCTTTTTTTAGTTCATCAATTAGAAAAACTTTAGCTCTTCTGTTGGGAAGTATAACAATTAAATCTGAAAAATTATCAGAATAATCGGTGACAATTACCTTTGCAAGTTTATTTAAAAATGAGTTGTTATTCATTTTATAAATATAAAAAAACGCCCCGATAAATCGGGACGTTTCTTAAAAATATTTTGGAAGAAATTATTTTACTAATTTCACTTCAACTCTTCTGTTGTTAGCTTTACCAGCTTTGGTTTTGTTAGAATCAATTGGCATTGACTCACCGAAACCTTTAGATGATAATCTTGAAGCAGCAATACCTTTTTCTATTAAGTAATTTTTAACTGCTGACGCTCTGTTTTCAGACAAAGTTTGGTTTGCAGCATCTTTACCATCAGAATCTGTGTGCCCTTCAATTGAGAAGATAGCACTTGGATATTCTTTCAAGATAGCTGTAATAGCTTCTAATACTGGGTAAGATTGTTGTTTGAAAGTATCTTTATTTGTATCAAACAAGATTGTTTTTGCATAATCATTTAATTTTTTGATCGCTTCTTCAGTTACTTCTGGACAACCTTGATTAGTAACAGTTCCAGCAACATCTGGACATTTGTCATCTTTATCTAAAACTTTATCACCATCTCTATCTGGCCAAGGACAACCTTTGTTTTCTTTAGGCCCTTTAACGTCTTTACAAGCGTCATCTTTATCAGCAATACCATCACCGTCAGCATCTGGACAACCATTTAATGATTTTAAACCAGCTACTTCAACACAAGCGTCATCTTTATCTTGAACACCGTCTCCGTCTGTATCAGGACAACCGTTGAATTCTGCTAAACCAGCTACTTCAACACATGAGTCTTTGCTGTCTTCAATTCCGTCTCCATCTGTATCAGGACAACCTTTGAATTGTTTTAAACCAGCTACTTCTGGACAAGCATCTTCTCTATCGTAGATTTCGTCTCCATCAGTATCTTTAGCTCCAAATTTGAAAGTTAAACCTCCAAAATGTTGTAAATGGGTAGGAACATCAAATGAAGGATTTCTAGAATCATCAAATGAATGCTTGTAAGTAGAGCTAAGAGATAAACCAACTTGCTCAGACAACCAAAAAGTTAAACCTAAACCTCCGTTGATTGTACCTGCAGATGCATCACCTAACCAAGTGTAACCTCCACCAACGTGTAACGATGGATCAATCATTTTAGATTTAATCATGTTCATAAAGCTGTATTTAACAACTCCATCAATACCGTAGTACATCAAATCACCAGGATTAGTAACTGTGTAATCATTGGTGTTTGTTGCAGCATCGTAGGTTCTTTCACCTACAAGTTTTGTAATTTTGTTTACAGAACCCGTTACTCCAAAAGAGAAATTATCTCCTACGTATCTTGACACACCAATAGTAGAAATTGATGGTAAAACACTCCAGTATTTTTTTGCATCAAAGTACTGAGAAAATTGGTCTTCAATTTTTGAAGCAGCACTTACTCTTGCTCCGTCTACTGCGTTTACTCCAAACGAAATAGCCCATTTGTTGTTACTATCTTGTGCTTGAGAACTTAATCCTAAAAGCATCAATAAAGCAAATAATTTGTTAAGATGTTTCATACTTAATTTTGTTAGATTATATACATAATATAGTGCAAAAGTAATACGATAAAATGAATTATCAAAATGAAAAGTTTAAAATGTGGGAATTATGAAATAATTATTCAAATTTATGCAAATTAAGAAGTTAATTAAATTATACTCAAATTCTTCGCAACTTCTTTAAAAGCTTGAATAGCTTTATCCAAGTGTTCTTTGGTATGAGCAGCCGAAAGTTGCACTCTAATTCTTGCTTTTTCTTTAGGAACCACAGGATAAAAGAAACCAATGACATAAATTCCTCTCTTCAATAATTCATCTGCCATTATTTGTGAAAGCTTGGCATCATATAGCATTACTGGTACAATTGCAGAATCTCCGTCAATAAAATCTATTCCTGCTTTTCTCAAACCTTCTTTAAAATAATTGGTATTCCATTCTAGTTTATCTCTTAATGTAGTGTCTTTTTCTAAAAGTTCGAAGACTTTAATAGATGCTCCAACAATTGCTGGCGCCAATGAATTTGAAAATAAATACGGACGAGAACGTTGACGTAAAATTTCAATGATTTCTTTTTTGGCCGTTGTATATCCACCCATTGCTCCACCAAGAGCTTTTCCTAAAGTTCCTGTGATGATGTCTACTCTTCCCATGACGCCTTTTGCTTCTAGCGTTCCTTTTCCGGTTGCACCAATGAAACCAGCTGCGTGACATTCGTCTACCATTACTAAAGCATCATATTTATCGGCTAAATCGCATATTTTATCTAATGGCGCTACTAATCCGTCCATTGAGAAAACTCCGTCGGTTACAATTAATTTGAAACGGTGTCCTGCTTCGGTTGCTTTTATAAGTTGTTGTTCTAAATCTTCCATATTGGAATTTTCATAACGATACCGTGCTGCTTTACACAAACGAACACCATCAATAATTGAGGCGTGATTTAAACTATCAGAAATGATACAATCTTCTTCTCCTAACAAGGGTTCAAAAACACCTCCATTGGCATCAAATGCTGCTGCATATAGAATAGTATCTTCTGTTCCATAGAAATTGGCAATTTTTTTCTCCAAGATTTTATGAATATCCTGTGTTCCACAAATGAATCGCACTGACGACATTCCGAAACCGTGAGAATCTAATGCGTCTTTCGCAGCTTGAACCACTTCTGGATGTGATGATAATCCTAAATAGTTATTGGCACAAAAATTTAAAACCGTTTCGCCATTAACAGTAATTTCTGCTCCTTGTGGAGAGGTAATGACGCGTTCTTTTTTGAAAATACCATTTTGCTCAATAGTATTTAGTTCGTTTTGCAGGTGTTGTTGAATTTTTCCGTACATATTTATTTTCCGTATATATTATTATTTTAATAAGTTTGATATAGTTGTTTTTAAATTTTCTTCAAACTGTTTGAATGAATCTAAATTTCTTAGTAAACTATAATCACTAATGTTTTCAGCAACTAGATGAACCGCTTGTTGAACATTAAAATTTTTTAATTGCCTACTTTTTTACCACTTACTTCTTTAAGTAAATCATGTAAAAATAATTTAGGTTCATTTAGACTTTCAATTTTGTTAATCTGTGGTAGATTTATTTGTTTACTATAATTTCTATTACCCGCAGCTTTTTTAATTGCAGTCTCGTCTATCAGTAACCAATTTTCCATCATTTTTATTGGGATAATACAAATTGTTTTTGAAATATATTTTTCCTCTAATTGAGATTTAATCTCTTCTGTTCTCTCTTTAACAATACTTTTTTTATCAGACTCTGCGTCTCTGTGATAAAAAAGAATATCAAAAGGATAAAAATATTCTGCACATTGAATTTGATTTTTTATATCTCCTTTTTTAGGAGGTTTTTGAAGGTATCTAAAATCTCCAAAAGTTCCTCTATTTGATATTTTTGGATACAAATCATCTAGTAACCATTTTATAATATTCATCAAAGTCTTATCAGAACTCCCATCCGTAATTAAAGTATATCGCAATAATTCCATAAATTATTTCCAAAGTTTGTATTGATTAATATTTTCAGAAACAGTTCTTTTTTTTAGATTTCGAGTTGTTCCACTATACAAAGATTCTGAAGATGGTTCGCAAGCGATATATTGATTGTCTGATTCTGAAAAATCACTTTTTTCTAAATATGCGGTTATGTCTCCTAAAGATGTAATTTGGATAAGCTTATTTTGAGTTTTCCAAGTATTAGCTATTGCTGAAAATCCAGTGAATTTAATTTTCCTTTTAAACCTTTCTGAAAAGATTTCTTTTTCTAAAGCTAAAAACAAACTTTCATCAGAAACAGACCTTACTATAATTGGTGAATGTGAATTAATTATCACTTGTCTTAAAGGATTATCTTCGTCAACTTGATAATCTGTATCGGTTGCCATGTCTTCAAGTAACTTAACCATCTCTTCTACTTTTTTTGGATTTATTCCATTTTCAGGCTCTTCAAGACAAATCAAACCACTACTTTGATTGTCCTCCTTGATGATTGCAAGTCCTAAAAATCTTAGTGTACCATCTGATAAAGATTGAGCAGATAAAACTAATCCGTCTTTAAACTTAACTTTTAAAGTAAGTAAATCTCTTTTATCATCTTTATCAACATCAATTTCATCAACTTCATTAACTAATTCTTTCAGTTTATTAGTCAGTGTTTGATATACATCTTCATCTTTTTTCTCATTATGTAACCTATATAAAGTTGCTGGCAAGTTACTTCCGTTAGCAGTAACTTCTGCATTTTTAACTTCATAAACTGAATTAGGTTGTCTCAAAGCACTAGGTTCAAATTGAAGCATTATCCAATTTCTCATTTCTTGACGAACTAAAAAGGCTGTTGGAGACTCAGCTGTTACAGTTGATAATAATGTTCTAGGCATTTTTTTTGCTATAGATTCTGTTGTTCTTCCTCCTCTTTTATCTTTTGAATCTGAATGCAACTTGATTTTTTCTCCATCAGTAGAAATAAAAGGGATTTTAGCTCGTCTTCCAGATAGCACTGATTTAACCCAATCATTAGTTTTGCTAAAAAATATTCTTTTTTCGGTTTCTGTTAATGTTATTGGTTTTAACTCTTCTTTTATAATCTCTATAGGCTCGTTTTCACTTGTTTCGTTATTCCATTTAAGTTCTAAAATATAACGTAAACTAGTAATACTAGCCTCTGCTTCTTGACCAAGATCATCTTCAGATTTTTTTGGGACTAACATATCAACTTCAAAAGTCATTATATCATAAAAGTCAGAACCACTTTTAAAAAAAATATCTTTTATATTAGAGTGTTTTTGGTTTTCACTTCTAATTGATTTTGCTGCTTGAAGTATGGTATTATCCGCTAATTTTGATAAAAATAATAGAGCGTCGAAAAAATTTGATTTGCCAACTGCATTCTCACCTGCGATACATGTGAATGGACCTAAATACAATTCAGTATCAAGCAAACTTTTAAACCCATCTATTTTAATTCTAGTTATCATAAGCATTTATTTTAATCTTCCGCATGAGATAATTAATAATATAAATTCTACAAATGTAACACTTCAATTTCTTCTCCTATATATATCAATGATTTTTTCTCTACTTTAAATCCCATATCTTCAATTGTTTTTTGATAATTCTCGAGTTGGGTTTTGTGTTTGGGCAAATGTTGACCCGTTTTATAATCTAAAAGAAATACTTTTTTGTTTTTAGAAATCGACATTCTATCTGGTTTTACAATATTTCCTTGTTTTTGAATGATGGTTTGCTCGTTCATCACTTTATGTTCTTCCGAAAAATAATCGGTTAGTTCCTTGTGATTTACAATTTCTGAAAGCGTTGCCAAAACTTCTTCTTTTTGATTAGAAATTATTAATCCGTTTTCGATGGCTTTGGTGATTGCCAAATCGATGTCATTTTTGGTTTTAACAAAGGCTAGAATTTCGTGAATGATGTTTCCAAACTCAATGGCTTTTTGTTGTTTGGTATTCCACATGATGCTTTCGCGCTGTGCAATTTTGATGTTTTTAGGATTAAATGTGTCTGAAAGCTGCGGAATTGTTTCTGTATTTGATATTACTTCTTTGTAGGTAGAAATTTTCTCATCTGAACCAAATTCGTATTCTAATTGTTCTTCATTAAATTCGCCACCTAAAAACTCGATAAAGAAAGTTGCCATATTATTGGGTAATTCTCCTTTACTATTTTCTGAGACCAATCCTGAAATGACATACAATTGTTCTTCGGCGCGGGTTAAAGCAACATACAAAACATTGATATTGTCTAATAAATCTTCTTCTTTTTTCTGATTATAAACTTTTGAAGCTTCTACACCAAAATTCTCGACATCTTTGTTTTTAGAAACTAATGCTTTTGGCAAACCCATTTGTGCTTCATCGGCGGCAATCCAAATTTTATCTCCCAAATTTTGTGAATAATTTTGTTCTGCAAATGGAAAAATCACTATTGGAAATTCCAAACCTTTAGATTTATGAATGGTCATAATTCGAACGGCATCATTTCCTTCAGGCGATGGAATGTTCAATTTATCGAAATTGTTTTCCCAATAACTTAGAAAATCGGAAATTCCGGATTGCTTATTCAAATCGTTTTCTAAAACTAAATCTAAGAAATATTGTACGTAGGCATTTCGTTTTTCAATAGGAATCACTTTTGAAATTATAATTTCGGAGGCTTCATAAAGTGTTTTTTTACGAATGTTTTGAAACGAAAAATCCACATCAATTTTGGTCAACCAATTTTGAAATTCCAATTCGTTTTTCAATTCCATTCCAATGGCAATAAAATCGTGAATTGGCAATTCAGTTTGATGATTATTTGCTAAATAATACAGGAAATTGGCTTTTGATTCTAAATCATTTGCGTTTTTTAAATAGCGCAATATATAAATACAAGTTTGCACTTCAGAAGACGCTCCAAGCAACAAACTTTCGGATGAAACTATTGGAATTCCATTTTCTATTAAATGATTGGCAATAGCTATTCCGGGCTTTTTATTTCGAGTTAAAATAACGATATCTTTATAATTGAATCCGTTTCCTTTTACTTTCAAAATGGTGTTTAAAGTTGCTTCGAGATACAAGTCGTTTTTATCTAAACTTTCTTCATCGGAAACTTCTTCTTTATCGATTTTTGGAATAAAACTCACCTTAACATAGCCACCTTTTTTATCGTTAAACTCTTGATGCGAATGATTAAAATACAAATCTTTGTAGTCGTCATTAGCAAATTTAGAGGCTAAAAATTTGAAAAACTTATTGTTAAAATCAATCACTTGTGAATAACTTCTGTAATTGGTCTCTAGAGATTTAACTTCCTTAATATGATTTGGAAATGAGTTGCCATCTTTACTTAATTCAATAAATTGTTCCGCTTTTCCGCCACGCCAACGGTAAATAGATTGCTTTGGGTCGCCAACAATCATGAGCGAACCACGTTCTCCATTCAAGTCTTCGCTTGATAAAGCATTATCAATTAACGGAATCAAATTTTGCCATTGCATTTCGGACGTATCTTGAAATTCGTCTATAAAAAAATGCTTGTATTTTTCTCCCAAACGTTCATAAATAAAAGGCGCAGGTTGGTTTTGAATTTGCTCGTTAATTAATTTATTAAATTCGGCAATAGAAAGAATATTTTGCTCTTTTTGAATCTCTTGCAATTTATTGCTCAACGTATTCATAAGAGAAAGCGGTGTAATGTTTTTTAAGAATGCTTCGTAGAACAAATATTTTTCAGCTATTTCATTAATTTGTTTTAAAATTGTTAATAGTTCATCAGCTATTTCATCAATACTGTCTTTTTGATTTTGAGGTGTTTTAGAAGAATATCTTTTCCCTTCATTTTCGTCTAAATATTTATAATGCCCAATATGCTTAACAATTTCTCCTGAAGATAATTTCAAAAAATGATTTGGAACATAACTAGAATAAAAAGAATTAAATTCGATTCCTTTATTTTCAATTAATTTTAATGCATGATTGGAATAATCAATACTTTGAGATTTTAAGTTTTGGCAATACTTCTCTAATTTGTTCTTGATTTCAATAAATTCTGCAATAGATTTATTGTTAAAATGACTGATTTCTTCCCGATTATTTTCGTTTAAAATGAGTTTACCAGTTTCCATAATTTCACGCGAAACGTCCCAAGATTTATCATCGTCGGTTTTTTCCATCGTGAAATTTACTAACAAATTGGTCAAGATTTCATCTTCGCCAGCTTGTGCAATAATGGCGTCAACAGCTTCTGTTAGAAGATTTTCGGTATCTAGTGAAACATTAAAAGTTATGGGCAAATTCAAATCGTGTGCAAAAGCCCGAATAACTTTATGCGTAAATTTATCGATGGTTGAAATATCAAAAGCGGCATAATTATGAATCAGATTCTTAATGATGCTTTTGGCTTTTTCCTTCATCTCAAAAAGTGAGATTCCGGTTTCTGAATGAATGACTTGCATCAAATTCAGTGCTTTTTCAGATGGGGTATCTTTGGCAAATTCGGATAAACTATCTACCACGCGACTTTTCATTTCGTGTACCGCTTTATTGGTAAACGTAATCGCGAGAATGTTGCGATAAGCATCATGCTTTTTGGACAAAAGAATAATTTTAAGATATTCTTTTACCAAAGTATAGGTTTTTCCTGATCCTGCCGATGCGTCGTATAGGGAGAAAGCTGGTTTACTCATTTGTTTTTTGATTGCTGATTAACGATTTTTGATTTTTTAAATATCTATAAACAAACACTAATAGAGTAAATTCTACTATTTTAATTAAAGCAGAAAGTACAATTTGCCACCAAGTAACTCCGAAACCATAATTATACAGAGACCAACTGCTTGGTAAATAATCACTCTGAAATGATGTGTAAATAATAACAAAGCGTTCAAAAGTTAAAATAAAAAATACACAAATAACTAATCGTAATAATAAATATTTTCTAACAAATTGAAATCTTAATAATTGAGTTAAGCCTAACCAAAATAGTGGTTGAAGCCAAAATCCAAAAGAATATTTTCCTGTTAGTCTTCGAATAAATTGCGCTTTTTGTTCTTCATCCAATTCAATAAAATAATTTAAAATTGATGCTAAAAACCAAACAAATCCATACAAAATTCCCAAAAAAACAATTGTTCTACAAGCATATTTATCGAATTCTATTAATAATTCATTCTTAAAAGAAAACAATAGCAATGTGAAAAGAATTATTGAATACCAACCAAAACCAATAATTAAATCAACTCTAATAAATTCCAATAAAAAATCTAAAATTGTTGTCATTGGTCTTTATTTATTCGATAAATATAATTCAATTTAGAATCTTCTCCGTAGTATTCCACTTCAAATTCGTCAATTTTTATTCCACCCATTTTTTCGATGGCTTTTTGAGAACGGATGTTGTAGGCACCGATATGAAAATAAATAGTGTCAACATATTGAAAAGCGTAGTCCATCATAAGTTTTTTTAATGCTTTATTGTAGCCGTTTCCCCAAAATTTTCTTGCTATAAAGGTGTACCCTATTAATATAGAATTGGTTTCTGGATTGAAATCATAAAATCGACTACTGCCAATGGGTTCGTTGGTTGTTGCTTCTTTGATGAAAAATGCTCCATTAGATTGTAGCGCACCTTCAAAGAAATTTTGAAAAATAGGTTTTTGATAGCGCAATTTATTTGGGTGCTGTTCCCAAATCAAAGGGTCATTAGCAACTTCATACAATTCTTCAAAATCATTTTCATGAAGTGGAATTAGTTTTATCCATTCGTTTTGCAAATGTTTGGGCTGAATATCAAATGTCATTTAGTTGTATAATAGGTTTTTTCAATGTAATTATGTAAAAAAAGTATTTTCTTTTACGAAGTTAAATGTATAAATTTGAAATCAATTTTAGTATTAACTTTAAATAAAAAATATCATGGCATTTGAATTACCACAATTACCTTACGCTTATGACGCGTTAGAGCCACATATTGATGCTCGAACAATGGAAATACACCATTCAAAACATCACAATGCTTACACTACTAACTTAAATGCAGCGATTGCTGGAACCGATTTAGAGGGAAAATCTATAGAAGAAATTCTTAAAAATCTTGATATGACTAAGGCTGCTGTTAGAAATAATGGTGGCGGATTTTACAATCATAATTTATTTTGGACTGTAATGTCTCCAAATGGTGGCGGATTACCAACAGGTGATTTGGCTGCTTCAATTGACAAAGATTTTGGTTCTTTTGACGAATTTAAAGCTGCTTTTGCAAAAGCTGGAGCAACACAATTTGGCTCAGGTTGGGCTTGGCTTTGTGTAAAAGATGGAAAATTAGAAGTTTGCGGAACTCCAAACCAAGACAATACTTTAATGCCTGGCGTTGGCTGTGGCGGAACTCCAATTTTAGGAATGGATGTTTGGGAACACGCTTATTACTTGCATTATCAAAACCGCCGTCCAGATTATATTGAAGCGTTTTTTAATGTAATTAATTGGCATGAAGTTTCTAGAAGATATGCTGAAGCAAAATAATTCATTATTAAAATAAAATTAAAACTAGTTGTGTCCAACTGGTTTTTTTGCAAGAATTTAAAAAGGCGTTCACTATTGCGAACGCCTTTTTGCCCCAAATCTACCATAAACATAACCTACTAATGCTATGGTGCTTCAAAGATATAGGAAGGTATATTGTGCCTCAAAATATTATTGTTGAATTACAATAATAATCGATGAAATACACTATTTCTTGTTTTATTAATACGCTCTAGCGTTTTTACCTTCGTAAAAATTCATAAATGCCTTGTTTACAACACGATTTCCACCCGGTGTTGGGTAGTCACCAGTGAAGTACCAATCGCCTAAATTCTTCGGACAAGCATTATGTAAGTTGTTAACCGATTGAAATATGATTTTTACATCCGCTTTTATATCACTTGAAGTTAATAATTGTGCTATTTTATTTGATATTTCTATATCGCTAAATGGCGCATATATTTCTGAAACGTAATTAATTACTTCTAAGTCATTTAGATTTTCTTGAGCTTTGCATTTTTTATAAACTTCATCCACAATTTTGTATTGATTTTGCTCTTTTAAAAGTTCAATGGCTGCTTGAAAAGCCACTAATCCTTCCAACTTTGCCATGTCAATTCCATAACAATCTGGATACTTAATTTGTGGTGCCGACGAAACTACAACAATGCGCTTTGGATTTAATCTATCCATCATTTTTAGAATACTCATTTTTAAAGTAGTTCCACGAACAATACTATCATCAATAATTACCAAATTGTCTGTTGGTTTTATAACACCATAAGTTACATCATAAACATGTGCTACCAAATCATCTCGACTACTATCGTCGGTTATGAAAGTTCTTAGCTTGGCATCTTTAATGGCAATTTTTTCCGTTCTAATTTTAACGGCTAACAACTCTTCTAGAGAATCTTTGGTTAGTGTTTTTCTATTATCAAGGATAAACTTATTTTTTCTTTGATTCAAGAAATCATTGGCTGCTTCCACCAAACCGTAAAATGAAGTTTCTGCGGTATTTGGAATATAAGAGAAAACGGTATTATCTGTATCATTTTCTATCGCTTCAAGAACGGCTGGAAGTATTAATTTTCCTAATTCTTTTCGTTCTTGATAAATTTCGGCATCGCTACCTCTTGAAAAATAAATTCTTTCAAACGAACAGGCTTTTTTTACTGAGGGAACAACAATTTCTTCTTCGGTAACGGTTCCGTTTTTTTTAATTATTAATGCGTTTCCGGGTTGCAATTCTTGCACTTTATCAAAAGTAACATTGAAAACGGTTTGAATAACGGGTCGCTCTGAAGCTACTACCACAATTTCATCGTCTTCATAGAAATAGGCCGGACGAATTCCGGCTGGATCTCTAAAAACAAAAGCGTCTCCGTGACCAAAAAGTCCTGCCATAGCATATCCGCCATCCCAACCTTTGGAAGCGCGTTTTAATATTTTGGCAACAGGAAGTTTTTCAGCAATTACAGGTGAAGCCTCTCTTTTTGACAATCCGTTATTTTTACATTCTAGGTATAAATCGGTAACTTCATCGTCTAGAAAATGTCCTATTTTTTCCATTACAGTCACCGTATCCGCCATTTCTTTTGGATGTTGTCCTAATTCTACTAGACTATTGAAAAGTTCTTTTACGTTGGTCATGTTGAAATTTCCGGCAACAATAAGATTTCGGTGCATCCAATTATTCTGACGCAAAAAAGGATGAACACTTTCTATACTGTTTTTACCAAAAGTTCCGTAACGAACGTGACCCAAAAATAATTCTCCTATGTAAGGAATATTAGCTTTTTGAAGCGCAACATTATCAGCATATTCTGGATGCAAAGTCAACTCTTCGTTTACACGGTCGTTGATTTGTTTGAATACATCTTGAATAGCTTGTGCATCGTTAGATCGAACGCGACTTATATACCGTTCGCCTGGTTCTACATCTAGTTTAATCGATGCAAATCCGGCGCCATCTTGACCTCGATTGTGTTGCTTTTCCATCAAAAGATACATTTTCTGTATTCCGTAGAAAGCCGAACCGTATTTTTCTTTGTAGAATTCTAACGGTTTTTTTAATCGTAAAAGTGCAATTCCACATTCGTGTTTGATTGCGTCACTCATTGTATTGTAGTTGTTATAGGGACAAGTCGCGACTTGTCCGTGTTGTTGTTTTTGTTTAGACACGAATTCCACTAATTTTTACAAATGATTCGTGTTGCTATTTAATCTTATTTCACTAATAATCAATTGAAAAAAAATTCGTGTTAATTTGTGAAATTCGTGTGAAATACAAATAAAAATGCCCCGAAAATTTCGAGGCATAAATTTATTATAATTCTATATCAAAATGTGTTAAAGCTTTGAATTGTTTCAATCTTTCTTGTACTTCTTCTTTTTTTAAGGATTCCATTCTTTCTGTTCCGAATTTTTCTACACAAAAAGACGCTAAGTTGGAACCTTGAATAATTGCTGTTTTCATGGTATTGAATGAAACATCGCCTTGCTGCGCAATAAATCCTGAAAATCCACCGGCAAAAGTATCTCCTGCTCCTGTTGGATCAAAAACATCTGCTAATGGCAATGCTGGTGCAAAGAAAATATGTTCGTTATAAAAAATTAACGCACCATGTTCTCCTTTTTTAATCACTACATATTTGGGTCCCATAGTGTGAATTTTAGCAGCCGCTTTCACTAAAGAATACTCTCCTGAAAGTTGACGTGCTTCTTCATCATTGATGGTAATTACATCAACGCGTTTGATAACGTCTAGTAATTCTGGCAATGCACAATCCATCCAAAAATTCATGGTGTCAAGAACGACCAATTTTGGTGTTGCTGTCATTTGATTTAAAACGCCTGTTTGAACCAATGGATGCAAGTTGCCTAACATTACTACTTCGGCATTTTTAAAATCTTGAGGAACAATGGGGTTAAAATCGGCAAGAACGTTTAATTCTGTAGCTAAAGTATCTCTAGAGTTCATATCGTTGTGGTAACGACCGCTCCAAAAGAAGGTTTTTCCGCCTTTTACAACTTCAATTCCTGAAATATCGATATTTCTTGAAGTCAATAAATCTAAATATTCTTGAGGAAAATCTTCACCAACCACCGAAACGATTCCAGATTTTACATTGAAATGCGAAGCAGAAAGCCCAATAAACGTTGCCGCACCACCAAGAATTTTATCTGTTTTTCCAAAAGGAGTTTCGATAGCGTCAAAAGCAACCGTTCCAACTATTAAAAGTTTGTTCATTTTTACGTTTTCAAATTAAAGGTGCAAAGATAAACTTTAGTTTAGAAGTTTAAAAGTTTACCCTGAAATATTAAAAGTTTGTTCATTTTTACGTTTTCAAATTAAAGGTGCAAAGATAAACTTTAGTTTAGAAGTTTAAAAGTTTACCCTGAAATAAATTCAGGGTTTATAGTTTAAAAGTTTAAAAGGATTAAGGTTTGAAGTTTTGAGGGTTTTTTTTGTAGATTTGAGGAAAATTGAAATGAAACATTTAAAAAAAATAATATTAATTAGTCTAATTATCTCTTTTTATTTTATTCAAATTTCATACAATGGCACACCAAGTGATTCTCTCGGAAGTGGATTAATTAATGCTTTCAAAACTGGTTTTCTTATTGAAATTTATTCAACTTATCTATTTATTAATATTTGCTTTATGATTTGGTTTAGCAAATCTCAAAAACTTTATTCTATTTTATTTGTATTAATTCCTTTAACCATTTGGTTGTTTTGGAAAATAGAATTTTATGGTATAATTGAAACAGACATGTATTTAAATAGTTCAATTCCATTTTTAATTTTCTCTTTTTTGGCTGTAATTTTTACCTTTTGGTCAAGTAAAAATAAATCACATTAACTTCTCCTTTTCATTTTTATAAAAAGAATCAATTTTATTTAATCCAATTTTTATCAGGATTTAAATATGTTGAAAGTACAGCATAAATGTGGATGATTTTATTTTCTTCATCAACTTTAAAATGAATCATATATTTAAATGTTTTCATTGGTAATCAATGAACATCGTTATATCTAATTTGAAAATTTGGAGTTTTTTGCAAATATTTTAAAGTCATTCTATATTCAACCAAGAATTTTTTTCCAAAACCTTTTCTTCTGGAATTGAGAAAATCTCGTGCCTCTTTTAAGTCATCCTTAACTTTTGGATCTGCAGTAATAATGTAGTTTACCATTGACTATTTGTCCAAATTATCAATCATTTCGAATGCGTCAACAGGTTTTTTATTTAGTTTTATACGTTTTGCAACTTCCTCTTTATGCCATTGAGGAATTTGATTAGTTTCTTGAGAATGTTTGTAAGCTAAAAAATCTATAAAACTTTCTACTTCATTTATTAAGCTATCTGGTAAACTCTTCAATTTATCATTTACGTGTTTCAAAGTTGTTGCTGTCATAATTAAGTATAAAAAATAGTATAGTAAAAGTATAAAAAATATCAAATCAAAACAACTTCCCATCTTCATTTTCATAAAAAGCATCAATTGATAAATTGGGTAAACCCGATGCATAAACCGCTAATTCATCGCAACGTTCTTTTAAAAACTATCTACAAAACTATCTCCCTCCAACTCATCACTTTTCCTAAAGTTCGTTGCTGGTTGAATAATCCGGTGTGAACGACTGCTTTACTTTGAATTAATTCGGGTTTTAATTTTTCAAAATAGGTTAATCCTTTAAACATATGGGGCATTA
>JAIFLT010000058.1 GCA_020048955.1 Flavobacterium sp. | reverse complement strand
GAGTTGATTTTGAATGATTCTCCAGCGTTATTCAATCAAGCAATTATGGAATTTGGAGCTTTGCAATGTGTGCCTAAAAATCCGAATTGTGGGGTTTGTATTTTTAATTCTAGTTGTGCTGCTTTGCAAAAGAAAAAAGTTGCCAAACTTCCTATAAAATTAAAAAAAACCAAAGTCACCAATAAATATTTTAATTATTTGATTTTCTTGGATGATTCTGAAACTACATTAATTAATAAGAGAACTAAAAAAGGAATTTGGCACAATTTATATGAATTTCCTATAATTGAAACCGAGAAAGAAATTGATTTTGATGCTTTATCAAGTATGATACAAGAGAATTATTCTGATTTAGAAATCGAAGCTATTTCAACCTACAATGATACTCAGATTATTCACAAGTTATCGCATCAAAAACTGCATATTAATTTTTACAAAGTTAAAGTTTCAAATAAATTAAACAACGGAATTGAAATAGATTCTTTGAAAAATTATCCTTTTCCTATAGTAATTTATAATTTTATTGAGAAGTTTATTTAATTAAAATAAGTCTGAATGTGTTCCAATTCTAACAAGAGTTATTTCTTTATTCTCATCATCTTGAAACCAAATTAACAACCAATCAGGTTTTATATGACATTCCCAATGATTTGCATAATTGCCTTTTAATTGGTGCTGTTTGAAATTTGAACTTAACTTTTCAGGTATGATAATTATATCTAAAACTTTATCAAATAAATCTAAATCATATCCTCTTTTCTCACAGAGTTTGAAATCTTTTTTGAATTTTGTTGTGATTTTTAAATGGTACATACCTAACTTATCTATGTACGCAACTCTTTATAAAGTCCAGCTTTATCTTTAACATCGATAACATTTTTACTTCTTTCTGCATCTTTCATTGCTTTCAGAGTTGCCGAATTTGGCGTCTTTATGATTTCTATTTCTTTAGAATCTTCAGAAAAGGCTCTTGCCATCTCAAGAAAAGCTTTTCCTTTCTTGGTCCGTTCATTGATTTTAAGCGTTATAGTAGTCATATCTCTAAATTTAACATAACAAATATAATAAAAAGAAGGTAGATTATTAATTTGAAAAAATAATTTTTGGCAAACTTTGAATTAAATAAAAATCAAAATTATCCTTTTCCGATAGTAATTTATAATTTTATTGAGAAATATTCTATTTAATTTGTAATTTTGAAATTCTCAAATTATTGAATTATGAACGGAACATTGAATAAAGTTATGCTAATTGGTCATTTAGGTGACGATATTAAGATGCATTATTTTGAAGGAGGAAACTGCATTGGGCGTTTTCCATTGGCAACTAACGAAGTTTATATCAATAAATCTACCAACGAAAAAATCACTTCTACGGAGTGGCACAATCTTGTGGTTAGAAATAAAGCTGCCGAAATTTGTGAAAAATACCTTACTAAAGGTGATAAAATATATATTGAAGGCAGAATCAAATCGCGCCAATGGCAGGCAGAAGATGGTTCTACTAAATATACTACTGAAATTCAAGTTACAGAATTTACCTTCTTAACAGTGAAAAAAGATACGGAAGGCAATAAACAAATTCCAAGTACTGAGCCTAAAAACAGTAACTTTGACACCCCTAATTCGGCCATTGAAAATGATTTGCCTTATTAATTTATGTTTAACTAATTTGATTTAATTTGGACCCAGAGCCCAGTTTTACATTATTTTCTACCGTTGACACCAACATGCTTTTTGGTATCATTGGAATCATAATTTTGCTTTTTTGTTCTGCCATGGTTTCTGCATCAGAAGTGGCACTTTTTTCTCTAAATCAAACAGATTTAGATGAATTGAACAAAACAAATAGTTCTAAATCAGGAGTAATTAACCAATTATTATCAAAACCTAAAAAACTATTAGCTACCCTATTAGTAGCAAATAATTTTATCAATATTGGCATTGTTATTCTTTTCTCTTTTTCGTTAAACGATGTTTTTTCTGCCATTGAATCGACCGTTTTAAAATTCATTGTTGAAGTAATTCTTGTTACTTTTTTAATATTACTTTTTGGAGAAGTTTTGCCAAAAGTTTATGCCAGTAGAAATAATGTAAAATTTGCTTGTTTTATTGCTCATCCCATTTTGATTTTAGATAAAATATTGTCGCCAATAAGCATACCTCTTCGATCTTTAACCAATTTTATTCAAGAGAAATTAGGCAAACAAAAAACCAATTTTTCTGTAGATCAATTATCGCAAGCTTTAGAATTGACTTCAACAGAAGATACTTCTCACGAAGAACAAAAACTACTTGAAGGCATCGTTTCCTTTGGAAATACAGACACGAAACAAGTTATGAGTCCGAGAATTGATTTGTTTGCCTTAGACATTGAAGAAACTTTTGCCGAGATTTTTCCAAAGATTGTTGAAAAAGGATATTCAAGAATTCCTGTTTATAGGGACAATATTGACCGCATAGAAGGCGTTTTGTTTATTAAAGATTTGATTCCGCACATTAATAAAAAAGAATTTGATTGGAAAACCTTACTTCGTGAACCTTTTTTTGTTCCTGAAAACAAGAAACTTGATGATTTATTGAAAGATTTTCAAGGCATGAAAAGTCATTTGGCCATTGTGGTTGATGAATATGGAGGAACGTCGGGAATTGTATCTCTTGAAGATGTTATTGAGGAAATTGTAGGAGATATTAGTGATGAGTTTGATGATGAAAATATTAATTTTTCTCAAATTGATGATAGAAATTACTTATTTGAAGGTAAAATTAACCTAAAGGATTTCTACAGAATTATTGATGTTAACGAAGATTTATTTGAAATAAGAAAAGGCGAAGCCGAAACCTTAGCCGGATTTATTTTAGAAATAGTAGGGAATTTTCCAAAAAAAGGACAAAAAATACCTTTTGAAAACTGCTTATTTACCATAGAAGTTGTTGATAAAAAACGAGTTAAACAAATAAAAGTTACCATTGATGCGTAAACCATTTCATTATATAATAGGATTAACTTTAGCTTTTAGCACACTTTTTTTTACAAGTTGCAAAGACGATGTTTTGCCAAAACCTTCAAGCCAGTTGCGATTGGATTATCAGGTGGCAGAATATGCTGCTTTTGAAAACCATTGTCCGTTTACCTTCAATATCAATTCCGAAGCTGTGATAAAAGAAAAAACCGATTGTGGTTTTACAATAACTTATCCAAAGATGAAAGCTACGATTTTTTTAACCTACAAACCAGTGAATGGCAACATTGATAAACTACTTCGTGACGCTCAAAAACTAACTTACGAGCACGTTATTAAAGCCGACGACATCTTAGAACAACCTTTCATGAACACGGAAAAAAAAGTATACGGAATGTTTTATCGTGTTGGCGGAAATGCTGCTACCAATTCACAATTTTATGTAACCGATAGCACCAAACATTTCTTGACAGGTTCGGTTTATTTTTATGCCAAACCCAACTACGACTCGATAATGCCAGCTGCAGATTACATTAAAAATGATATGCAAAATTTGATGGAATCGTTGAAATGGAAGTAAAACAAAAAAGGATTCGCAATTACGAATCCTTCTTTATTAATTTGAAATAATAATTAAGCTTTTTTTCCAAGTTTTACATCAGAAACTTTATACGTTTTACCATCAGCGCAAGATTCTGCCGCTTTTACTAAATCGTCTGATTTTAATTTGTCTAAATCAAAATTTACCGTAGCCGTTTTTGTTTCAAAATCTACTTTTGCGTTTTGAACGCCTTCCATTTCGGCTAATTTTTCTTCGATAGTTTTAGCACATCCTACTGCGCAAGTCATTCCTTCAATATGAAATGTTGCTGTTTCAGGTTTTGTTGCAGCTGCAATTTCCTTTTTTGCTGTAGCTTCTTCTTTTACTTCTGTTGGTTTACTATCTGTATTTTTACATCCTACAAAAAGCACTGATGCCAATGCTAAACCAACAATTCCTTTTGAAATTCTCATTGTATTTATGTTTTAAAATTTTTGACTCTTAATTGTTTTTACAAAATTACAACTTTTTTTATGCCACAATTCATAAAATTATGTCAATTTTGTGGTGCTAAAAAAATGCTATGCAAACAAATACATTAAAGTGGTTGTTTTTAACCGTTCTTGCCTTGATTTGGGGAAGTTCTTTTATCTTAATCAAGAAAGGATTGGTTGGTTTATCGCCAATGCAATTGGGTTCTTTAAGAATAATTTTCTCCGCTATATTCCTAATCATCATCGGATTTAGAAGCATTACTGAAATCAAGCAACATCAATGGAAGTATATTGCGCTAACTTCATTGTTTGGCACTTTTATTCCGGCATTTCTTTTTGCTATTGCACAAACACAAATTAGTAGTTCTGTGAGTTCAATTTTAAATTCACTAACACCTTTAAACACTTTAATTATTGGTGGATTAGCATTTGGTTTAAGCTTTAAACGAACCCAAGTTTTTGGTGTAATCATTGGTTTAATTGGAACACTTTTACTAATTGTCAATGGCGCAATGAATCATCCTAATCAGAATTATTGGTACACTGTTTTGGTTCTTGTGGCTTCTATTTGTTATGCAACGAATGTTAATTTGCTTAAAAAACATTTATCTGATGTTAAACCTTTAAGTATTTCTACAGGAAACTTTTTAGTGATGTTGGTTCCGGCTTTGATCGTTTTATTCTCAACCAACTTTTTATCTGTTGTAGAAAATGCAGAAGTTCAAAATTCGATGATTTACATTATCATTCTTGGCGTTGTTGGAACAGGAATTGCGAATATTATTTTCTTTAAATTGATTCAAATGTCATCGCCTGTTTTTGCCACTTCTGTAACATATTTAATTCCGGTTGTGGCTTTCTTTTGGGGATTATTAGACAATGAAATGCTAACCCCAATACAATTTATTGGAGCTTTTATTATTTTGATTGGAGTTTATCTTTCTAGTAAGAAGTAGGTTGCGAGTTGCGGGTTTTGGTAGCATAAAAAATCTAATTCAATTTACACAAAAAAACCCATTGTAATTTTAAAATGGTTAATGACGATAGACAATATATAAAAATACATAATCGGCATTATACCATAAACTTTTGGACTATTTTTAAAGAGTATTGGTATAAATTGTACTCAATATATTGTCTCGATATACTATAGAATATTTTTGTGAAATGATAAGCTAATCAAAAACATAAAAAAAACCGTTTCACATAACATGAAACGGTTTTTAACTTTATTATTTATACCTAATTATTGAAAATCAGCATCGGTTACACCTTCGTTGATTTTTACTTCAGAAATTTTGATGTCAATATCTCTACCTTGAGACATAATGATATTAAAAGGAACTTTAATTCCTTTTACCTCTTTATAGTCATTGAAAGTAATTGTAGAAGTCATCTTTTGACCATTTCTTTCAGATGTTGTTGAAGATAAAAGTTTTAAACCTGTTTTTACATCATAGTAAATAGTTGTTTTACCATTTTTTATAGCATAAGCATCAACACCATTTATTGATTCTATTCCATCTATAATTACGTCAGCTTTCTTAGCTAATGCCAATTCCTCGAACGTTGTTGCTAAAGGTTTTTTCTCTGTAAATTCTTCTGGAGTTAAATCTTTCTTTTGACCTTGTGTTGAAATATATCCGTTGGTATCTCCAATAACTTGTTTAGAAAGTTCCATCATTCCAACTAATTCTAGTTTAGATAATGTTTTTCCTTTTACGTCTTTTTTCACAACATAAGATAACGGAGCTGGAGCACCTTCAATTTCTGAAGAACCTGTAAAGAAAATAGTTTTTACGCCTGCAACTGCTTTATCTCCACCAATAGCTTTGATATAGTTATCCATAACTGTTTTTACTGTGTTGGATTTCCGAATTTATCAAAATAGAACATTGGTATTTTCAATCGTTCTAAACCAGGAATAACTTCTGAACCTTTACCAGTAACTATAATTCTTAAGTTATCTTCAAGCACATATTTATTCATAACTCTCATAACATCGTCAGCAGTTACTGCTTGAATGTTTTTGATGTAGTTTTCATAGAAATCTGCTGGTAAACCTTCTGTTTCAATATTTAAAGCATAGCGAGCTACTGTTTGAGGTTTTTCAACTTGCATTACAAATCGTCCAACATATCCAGCTTTTACATCGTTTAATGTTTGCTCTGAAACTTTTTCTGTTCTAATTCTTTTAATTTCTTTTAAAAATTCAACAACAGCACTATCCGTAACAGCATTTCTTACTTGTGAATTTGCTTTAAATTTACTAGCCATATACTTACTTGAACCTACATTAGAACGGGCACCATAAGTCCAACCGTGCGCTTCACGTAAATTCATGTTTAAATAACTATTAAAATCTCCACCTAAAACTTGATTTGCTACTATAACCGGAAAAAAATCAGGGTCAGACAATTTAAGATTTACTGTATTCACTAAAGAAATTTCAGATTGAACTGCATTTGGCATATCCACAAAGTTAATTTGTGTGTATTGAACGTTACTTGGAGTGTTGTAAGTAATTTGAGGTGCTTTAGCTTTTACCCAAGAACCAAAAAGTTTTTCTACTAATTTTTTAGTATCCTTAAACTTAACATCGCCAATAACTACCAAATATGCCTTTTCTGGAACAAAATAAGTGCTATAATTAGTTTTTACATCAGATAAAGAGACATTATTAATGGTTTGTTCTGATAAATACTCGCCAGCTGGATTGTTTTTTCCGTAAACCAATACGTTTTCAACTCTTCCGGCAACAGCAGGAACGCTTTTTTCTTGTGTTTTTAATCCCTCAATAAGTTTTTCTTTTTCTTTATCAAATTCTTCTTGAGTAAAGTTTGGGTTCAATGCACCATCAGCCATTAATTCTAAAATTCTTTTTGAATATTTAGATAATCCGCTGGCAAAAGCACCATTTGTACTAAAATTTATGTCCGCACCTAAAAAATCTATTTCTTCATTGAAGGCATCTTTGCTGATGGTGTTAGACCCATTTCCTATTAATGAACCTGTTAATTCATCTACCCCTTTTTTATCGCCTTCGGCATAAGGAGCATTGTCTATAGAAAGGTTGAATGAAACTCTAGGTAGTTTATGATCTTCTACAACCAAAACTTTCAATCCGTTGGGTAAAACAAATGAAACTGGTTTTTTAATATTAATAGTAGGAGCTGGTCCTGGTTTAGGTTGTGATCTGTCTTGTGCTTGCATAGCGATAGTTAAAAACAAGCTTGATAATATGATTAGTAATTTTCTCATTTTGTGTAAGTTTATTTATTTTGCTTCGCCTGTTCACTTTCGTTCGAGTCAGCTTTGTCTTTTGCAGGAACATAATCTAAAATCAATCTTTGATTTGGATTCAAATATTTCTTAGCAATATCTCTAATTTCTTCACGAGTAATTGAACGGTAAATTTCAATTTCTGTATTAATTAAATTAATATCGCCATACAACATATAATATGTAGCTAAATTTTCTGCAACACCCTCAACGCTTGAATTTCCGTTTACGTAATTATTTTCGTATTTGTTTTTTAATTTTAACAAATCATTTTCAGAAATTAACTCTGTTTGAAGTTTTACAATTTCTACGTCGGCTTCTTTAATTAAATCAGCCGAAGTAAATTCGCCTTGAGGTATTCCGATAATCATATAAGAACTATAATCTTCTTGACTGTAATTGAATGAACTTAATTGAAGAGCCATTTTCTTTTCATCTACAATTTTTTTGTACAATCTTGAGCTTTTTCCATCACTCAATAAAGTAGAAATCATATCTAAAACCCTTGCATCTCTAGTCTTCATTGATGGTGTTCTGTAGGCAGCAACCACCATTGGTTTTTGAATATTAGGATCTTCATATGTAGCATTTAATTGTTGTGTAATTGGTTCTTCAACAAATGTTTGCTTAACCGGTTTTTCACCAGCTGGAATTGGTCCAAAATATTTTTCAATCCATTCTTTAGTTTTTGCAATGTCTAATTGCCCTGCAACTACAAGTACCGCATTTTTAGGAGCATAGAATTTTTTATTAAATGCTTGAAATTCTTCTAAAGTTGCTGCATCTAAATGTTCCATTGAACCAATGGTTGCCCAACGATAAGGATGGTTTTTAAATAAATTCTTTTTTACTTGAGCGATCCAGCTACCATAAGGTTGGTTGTCAACTCTTAGACGTTTCTCTTCTTTAACAACTTCATTTTGAGTATCAACCCCAATTTGGTTAATTACTGGATGCATTAATCGTTCAGATTCCATCCATAAACCTAATTCTAAATTGTTTGATGGGAAAACTTCAAAGTAGTACGTTCTATCATCAGAAGTATTGGCATTATTTGTTCCACCATTTCCGGTTACAATTTTGAACCACTCACCTCTTTTGATGTTTTGGGTTCCTTCAAACAATAAATGTTCAAAAAAGTGGGCAAAACCTGTTCTTTCAGGATTTTCATCTTTTGAACCTACGTGATACATAACCGAAGTTATTACAACTGGTGCCGATTGATCGTTGTGTAAAACAACGTGCATTCCATTGGCTAAGTCATATTCCTCAAAAGCAACCTTTTGGGCATGAGCTGTTCCTCCAAGCATAAGCAATGAACTTAAAGCGATTAAAGATTTTTTCATAAAAACTATTATAATTTTAGTTGATAGTATGATTAGTATAGCAATTGCAATTTCTGTTACACAAAAATTGGTTTTTTTACGACTATTAAAAAAATATTCAAACTTAACTATTAATGACACCTATTGTAATACCAAATGGGTAGATAAAATAGTCAAAAAAAATCCTTGTCAAATCCTAAAAAATAGATTCTTTAAGAAAATCTATTGGCTTATTTAATGAAAATTATAGCATATTGCGAGATAAAATAAATTATGGTAATTAATTAGTTTGACTTCAAAATCCTCATAAAAGATTCTCTAGAAATTTCAAAAGCTCCTAATTTTTCTAAATGGTCGTTGTGCACTTGGCAATCTAACAGTTTATAGTTGTTTTGTTTTAAATAATCTATCAATTTCACAAAAGCTACTTTACTGGCATTTGACACTTTAGAGAACATACTTTCGCCACAAAAAACATGACCTAAATCTACTCCATACAATCCGCCAACCAATTCACAACTTGATTGAGAATCGTTTTTTTGCCATACTTCAAATGATTTTGCTTTTCCTAATTGATGTAATTTTGTGTAAGATTCAATAATAGCATCAGAAATCCAAGTTCCATCTTGACCTTTTCTTTCTATTTCTTGACAATTTTTGATGACCGATTCAAAATCTTTATTGATAGTGACTTCAAAAATATTTCGATTAATACTATTTCTAAGACTTTTAGAAACTTTATAATCATTCGGATTTACCACCATTCGTTCGCTTGGTGCCCACCAAAGAATGGGTTCATCGGCATCAAACCAAGGAAAAATTCCATTGTTGTAGGCAAGTAACAAGCGTTCTACAGACAAATCACCGCCAACAGCCAATATACCTTCATAGGAAGCTTCTTCTACTGGAGGAAAATATAGTTCTTTGGTTAGGAAATACATAGGGTAAAATTATAAATTCCAAAAAATAAATTCCAAACTCCAAATAAGATGTGCTACATTGGAATTTGGAATTTAAAAATTGGAATTTTCCTTTTAATTAAAAAGGTAAATCGTCGTGTTCTTCTTCTTTAAAATCAGTTGCTGGAGCAAAGGCTTCTGCTGCAGGCATAGGAGGCATTTGTGGCGCTGCTGCTGGAGCTGTTTGTTGTACTTTTTCAATTCTCCAACCTTGCAATGAATTAAAATATTTTGTTTCACCTTGTGGATTAACCCATTCTCTTCCTCTCAAATTGATAGAAACTTTCACTTCTTCACCAACAGCACATGCGTTTAATAAATCGCATTTGTCTTGAGCAAATTCAATCATTATTGTTTGTGGATACTGCTCATCAGTTGTAACCACTAATTCTCTTTTTTTGAAAGTAGCACTAACTTGAATTTCTGCGCTTACTACTTTTACTTTTCCTGAAACTTCCATAATAGTATTAATGTTTATTGTTTTGCTAAAAGCACTTTCCAAGCGGTAAGCACCTCGTTTTTATCTATATATTCTTTGGCTAATTGGTGTTTTTTTACTTCATCATCAGCACTTAAAACACCTTTCACTTCAAAATTTTGTTTTACAAATATAGTAATTTCTTCGTTTGTTGGCAATGCTTCTACATTTCCTAATTTTCCTAAATCATTTCCGTTAAAAACAGGACTTTCTTTCACAAATTCTGGAATGGCATCTACTCCTATCCCTAAAGTTGCCAATGGTTTTTCTACTTCAAAAAGTCCTTGATTGGCTCTCGAATACCAATTGCCTCCTAATCTTGAAACCAAATCAATTTTCATTGGATCAATAGTTCCTTCTAAATCTAATACTGCTTCGCTAATGTGCATTTTAACTACTTCACAAATAATCATATTTCCTGCACCACCTTCGGTTCCAAGAGGAATAATTTGATTGACTTTACATTCAAATTGCACCGGACTCTCTGCAACGCGATACGGTTTTACCTTTTCTGAAGGAATTGGCGTTAAACCCGATTTTACAAACTCATTGACACCCTCTGGATATTCAGTACTTGATAAAGACATTTGTTGTACTATATCAAAATTTACCACATTAATAACCACTTGACGTGTTTCTTCACAATTAATTAAAGTGTGTTTGGTTGTATTGTTTCTAACTCTTCGTGCGGGTGAAAAAACCAAAATGGGCGGATTTGAACTAAAAATATTGAAAAAACTAAACGGCGATAAATTGGGCTTTCCGTTTTTGTCTATGGTACTTGCAAATGCAATTGGCCTTGGCGCAATAGCACTTTGCAAATAGCCTTGCAATTTCATTGGAGAAAGTTCTTTTGGATCAATGGTGAGCATAAAATTAGAATTTTTACAAAGATAAGAATTCAATTTCAAAAG